>JAUXCH010000430.1 GCA_030618975.1 Planctomycetia bacterium | reverse complement strand
GGGTCGAGACGACGCCGCGCCGCATCCTGATCCGACTGCCCAACTGGGTCGGGGACGTGGTGATGGCCGCGCGCACGGTGGCGGCGCTGCACGAGGCGTTGCCCGAGGCGATCTTCGTCGCACAGGCGAAGACGTACCTGCTCGGACTCGCGGCCCTCCTGCCCGGCGTGTCCGAGGTGCTGCCCGCCGGAGAGGATCGAGGTCCCGCCTCCCTGCGGGCCTCCCGCCGCGCGCTCCGGGACGGGACCTTCGACGCGGCCGTGGTGTTCCCGCGCTCCGCGCGCGCCCTGATCGCGCCCTGGCTGGCGAGGATCCCCGTCCGGGTCGGATTCGGCGGGTCCGGCCACGGCCTGTTCCTTACGCACCCCGTCGCGGGCTGGAGGTCCTGGCGCCGCGCTCACCGCTCGGAGTTCTTCGGCCTCCTCGGGCTGCCCTTCGGCGTGCGTCCCGAAGCCCCGTGGCGGTGCGAGCCACCCGCCGCCGCGCTCGAGGAGGCCGACCGCTTCCTGCGCGGGATCGGACGCCGCCGGGACCGGCCCCTCGTCGTCCTGGAGCCCGGCGCGGCGTACGGGCCCGCCAAGTGCTGGCCGGCGGAGCGCTTCGGGCGGCTGGCGGGGGCGCTCCTCGCCGACGGCATCGACGTCTGCACGGTCGGCACGCGGGAGACCCTCCCGGTCGAGGACGTGGTGGAGGCGCAGGCGGGCGCCGGGCTCCTGCGTGCGGCGGGCCTCACCCCCGGCCTCGAGGCCCTGGCGGCCCTGCTGGCCCGGGCGGACCTCGTGATCGCCAACGACACCGGGCCCATGCACCTGGGGGCCGCCGTGGGGACTCCCGTGCTGGCCCTGTTCGGAGCGACCGACCCGATCGTCAGCGCGCCGGCCGGTCCGGGGCCGCGGAGGCTCCTGTGGGTGCCCGAGCCGTGCAGCCCGTGCTTCAAGAGGCGGTGCCCGGTGCCCGGTCACCCCTGTCTGGAGCGGTTCGGCGTCGCTGAGGTCCTCGCCGAGGCCCGTGCCATGCTCGCGGACGCCTGACCGACCCCCCTGGCGGCGGGGGCGGGGCGTGCTACGTTCGCGGCGGTCCCCGGCAGACGCGCCGGGGCACGCTCGGGGAGGCAGGACGCTGCATACCATCCGAACCTACCGACTGGACGAGCTCGCAGCCATCGGCGGCGTGCCGCCCGAGACCGTGAGCACCTGGGAGAGCCGCGGCTACCTGGGAGACGTGCCGACCCACGCCGACGGCCTCCCTCGCTACGGATTCGAGCAGGCCGAACGCTGCGTCGAGCTCGGCGGGCGTGGCATCCCGCGGCGCATCTGCGTCGTCAACCAGAAGGGCGGCGTCGGCAAGACGACGACCGTCTTCACGCTCGCGGCGGCGCTCTCCGATCTCGGCCGGCGCGTGCTCTGCGTGGATCTCGACGCGCAGGCGAACCTCACGTCGTCCTTCGGGTTCGATCCCGACCTCCTCGACCTCACGGCCGCCGATCTGTTCACGCGCGAGGAGGTCGAGGCGTCCGACGTGATCCTCGAGACGGGCATCGAGGGCGTCCACGCCATCCCCGCCGACATCAAGCTCGTCGCCGTCGAGACGCGCATCCACGAGATGATGATGCGCGAGTACATCCTCCAGACGAAGCTGGAGGCCCTGTTCGACCGCTACCACGTCATCCTGTTCGACTGCCCTCCGAATCTCAGCCGCGTGACGATCAACGCCATGGTGGCCAGCCTCGAGGTCGTCGTTCCGATCGAGACGCAGTCGTACTCGATCAAGGCGATCAGCGACCTCACGAACACCTTCGCCCTGCTGAAGGAGAAGATGCACCACGACCTGAAGTTGTGGCTGCTGCCCACCAAGGTGGACCGCCGGATGCGCCTCGCCATCGACATCCTCGACGCGCTCGAGGAAACGTTCAGGGGCCGCATCCTCGACCCGATCCAGGTCGACTCGAATCTCGTGCGTGCCCCGCTCCTCTGCGAGCCCGTCACCCACGCCTATCCCACGTCGCGTTCCGCCTTGGAGTACGGGCGCCTGGCCCGCTTCCTGACCCTCTCCGACGAGGAGCGGGATCAGTGGATGGCCCTCACCCTCCGGGAGCGCGAGTCGCTCTTCGCCGAGGGGGCAACCACGCCGGCCGCCGATCCGGAGAGCTCGGAAGAGCTCTCTGCGGCGGGGTAGGCCCCTCCTTCCTCCCAGCCGACGGCGTCCCGTAGGATGGGACGGCTGAAGAGACGCGCAGAGACGCACCGGCCTGCCCCGGGCCGCCCGTCCAGAAGGCAGAGCCAGAAGGCAGAGCCAGAAGGCAGAGCCAGTGCCCCGGTTCATCATCGACGAGAACCTCCGCCGCACCGTCTGGGACCTCGACAAGGAGATCCTTCACCTGGGTCGCTCCCAGGACAGCGAGATCCCCGTCATGGACCCGCGCGCGTCCCGGCACCACTGCCGGATCGAGCAGCACGCAGGCGACCAGTACATCCTCGTGGACCTGGGCAGCCAGAACGGGACGCGGCTCAACGGCAATCTCGTCGACCGGGCCCGCCTGAAGCCCGGGGACCTGATCGGGGTCGGCCAGGCCCGGATCTGGTTCGAGAAGGCCCCGCCTCCGGACGCCCCCGACACCGGGGAGAAGACCGGCTTCGACACCGCGATGACCGGCGTCCCCGAGGAGTCCGAGGGCGACAGCCTGCAGCGGTTGCACAGGATCTCCAAGGCGCTCAACAGCGAGCTGCACCTCGATCGCCTCCTCGAGATCATCATGGACCACATCGTCGAGGTGAGCGGCGCGGAGCGTGGGTTCCTCGTGCTCGCGGCTGCCGGAAACGTGCCCGAGGTGCGCGTCGCGCGCAACTTCGAGCAGGAGGACGTGCAGTCCCCCGAGGGAGGCTTTTCGGCCTCCATCGTCCAGCAGGTGATGCAGACCGGGCAGGCGGTGCTCACGGCGAACGCCATCGAGGACGATCGTTTCCAGGACACGCTCAGCATCGCGGCCATCCGGGCTCGAAGCGTGATGGCGCTTCCCTTCCGGGTGCGCGGGGAGATCGTCGGGGCCGCCTACGTCGACAACCGGCTCCAGCGCGGCGCCTTCGGCAAGGCGGAGTTGGCGACGTTGACCTCGCTCGTCGACCTGGCGGGTACCGCCATCGAGAGAGCGCGCCTCTACGAGGAGAACCAGCGCCACCTGCGCGAGGTGGAGCTGCTCAACGAGCGGCTGAAGTTGAGGATGGCCAATACCGAGCAGCAGCTCGACGAGACGCGCGATCGCCTGCGCACGGCGGGGGAGCCCTCCGGCTCGTACCCGAAGATCATCGGCGAGTCTCCCATCCTGCGGAAGATGCTCCGCCTCCTCGACAAGCTCGTCCAGACCGAGGAGCCGATCCTGATCCAGGGCGAGTCGGGTACGGGCAAGGAGCTGGTCGCCCGTGCCGTCCACCGGAACGGCCCGCGCGCGAGCAAGCCATTCCTGAGCGAAAACTGCGCGGCGCTGCCCGACACGCTCCTCGAGAGCGAGCTGTTCGGTCACGTACGCGGCGCCTTCACGGGGGCGGAGCGCGACAAGAAGGGTTTGTTCGAGCTCGCCGACAAGGGGACGCTCTTCCTCGACGAGGTCGGGGACATGAGCCCGGAGATGCAGAAGCGGCTGCTGCGTGTGCTCCAGGAGGGCGAGATCCGCCCCGTCGGCGGGAAGAGCATCCGCAAGGTCGACGTCCGGATCGTCAGTGCGAGCAACAAGGATCTCGACCGGCTCGTGCGGGCCGGGGAGTTTCGCGAGGACCTCTACTACCGGCTGAAGGTCCTCACGATCCAGATGCCGCCGCTGCGCGACCGGAAGGACGACGTCCCGCTCCTCGTCGAGCACTTCCTCGCCCTCCACCAGCCGCGGGGCCGGCCGCCGCGCCGGCTCGGTGACGGCGTGCTGGCGGCCTTGCAGGCGTACGACTGGCCCGGCAACGTCCGGGAGCTGGAGAACGAGGTCACGCGGATGGTGTCGCTCGGCGACGAGGTCATCACCCTGGACATCCTTTCGGAGGCCACGCGGCGGGGCGGCGGCTCGGTCGTGGGCTCCGAAGGCGAAACCGAGGCCGTGCAGAATCTCCTCGAGCTCGTCGAGTCGGTCGAGCGACGCGAGATCACCAAGGCGCTCACGCAGTCGCAGGGCAACAAGACCAAGGCGGCCGAGATGCTCGGCATCAGCCGGTTCACCCTGCAACGCAAGCTCGAGAAGTACGAGATGGCGGACTGATCCGAGGCGTGCGCCGGGACCTGCTCGCACTGGCCGCAGTCCTCGCCGCCGTCCTCGGCATGGTCTTCCTGCTCCTTGCGCGCCGCAATTCCGGGGACGCGGAGCCCCCGAGTGATCTGCCGGCGGGGCCCATCCCGGCGGGTCCGCGCGCACAGGCACCCCCGCTGCTCCGGGGGAGTGCCCCGACCGTCGAGGAGCTGCTCGACCGGGAGGGGGGCGCGCCCGCCGTTCCCGAGGGGGTGGGGCGGGCCATCGTCCCCGCGGACAGCGAGGTCGTCGGGCGGGTCGTGGACCGTGACGGCGTGTCGCTGCGGGGTGCCGTGGTGCAGGCCTTCCTGGACCGTCCGGACGGAGGACGGGAGGTACTGGGGAGCGTCGGCGCGGCAGCGATGGGGCGCTTCTGGCTGCGGCTCTCGCGCCCCGCGGAGCGGGTCCATCTGCGCATCCTGGGCCCCTCGGATGAGGAGCCGTACGCCCCGACGATCGTCCGGGACGTGGAGACCGGTCGCTCGGCGCCGCTCCTCGAGGTCGATCCGGGAGTCTGGCTCGAGGGGATCGTCGTGGACTCCGAAGGGCAGGCGGTCGACGGTGCGAGGGTCGTCCTGTGGAGAGGCGGAGACGACCCGGATGACGTGAGGCGGCGGACCGCGGACGGGGGACGCTTCCGCTTCGGCGTCGCGCCGGGCGTCCACCACGTGTTCGCTGAGCCGCGAAGAGCGGGGTTGGTGCGCTCTTCTATGGTCGAGGTCACCGCGCCGGCGGGCCCCCTGCAACTCGTGTGTCTCGCCGGGAGGACGATCCGGGGCCATCTGCGAGGGGG
>JAUXCH010000716.1 GCA_030618975.1 Planctomycetia bacterium | reverse complement strand
CGCCGGAGGCGCTGGTCGAGGCGATGATCGAGGCGGCGTCGAAGAACGACGACGCGGCGCTCCAGGCGCTGTCCGGACCGCGGCAGGCGGACATGATCCAGCCCGGCGGCGACCCGACGGTCGCGAAGACGCGTGCGGAGTTCACCGAGAACGCCGGGGAGTT
This sequence comes from Planctomycetia bacterium, assembly GCA_030618975.1. Classification (GTDB taxonomy): domain Bacteria; phylum Planctomycetota; class PLA2; order PLA2; family JAEUHO01; genus JAUXCH01. Next base: position 2,890 of record JAUXCH010000716.1, on the reverse strand, counting down.
CTGGAAGCTCGAGGACAACGAGGACGGCAGCAAGACGCTCGTCATCGGCGACAGCCGCTGGCCGTTCCCCGTGCCGCTCAGGAAGATCACCGCGGGGTGGATCCTGGACGTCGCGGCCGGCCGGAAGGAGATCCTCGCGCGGCGCATCGGCCGGAACGAGCTGAACGCCATCAAGATCTGTCGCGCCTTCGGCGACCTGCAGACCGAGTACGCATCCAAGGACCGGGACGGCGACGGCGTCAAGGAGTACGCCCAGCGCATCAAGAGCACGCCCGGCACCCGGGACGGTCTCTACTGGGAGGCGGGCGAGGACGGCGAGTTGAGCCCGCTCGGCCCGCTGGTCGAGTCCGCGGGGGAGTTCCTCCGGACGCGGAAGTCGACGGATCCGTTCGGCGGCTACTACTGGCGCATCCTGAAGTACCAGGGCCGCTGCGCCCCTGGAGGCACGCACGGATACCTGATCAACGGCAACATGATCGCCGGCTACGCGCTGATGGGCTTCCCGGCCGAGTACCGAAAGACCGGAGTGATGACGTTCGTCATCAGCAACCACGGCAAGGTCTACGAAAGGGACATGGGACCGCGGACGGCCGAGTTCGTGCGCGGGCTCCTGAGTTTCAACCCCGACGTCACCTGGCAGATGGTGGAGGACTGAGCCATGGAACACAGAAACGACAACCTCACCGTCCGCCTTCTCCTCCCGGCGCTGCTCCTGGTGCTGTGCCTCGCCCCGCTGAGCGGGGCGGAGACCGCCGACACCTACAGCTTCGAGGAGCTCGACGAGATCGTCGGCCCCATTGCGCTGTACCCCGACGTCGTCATCTCCTCCATGCTCCCCGCGTCGACGGTCCCGACCGACGTCGTGCAGGCGGCCCGCTGGGTCGGCGAGCAGGAGGGTGAGATCACGGAAGTGCCGGAAGACTCCGGCTGGGATCCGGCCGTCGAGGCAATGGTCCAGTTCCCCGACGTGCTCACCTGGATGAGCGAGAACCTCGACTGGATGGAGATGCTCGGCTACGCCGTCGCCGTCCAGGAGAGCGACGTGCTCCAGGCCATCCAGGACTTCCGCGCGAAGGCTCAGGACGCGGGCAACCTCAAGTCCGACGACCACATCCAGGTCCAGCAGGAGGCCGAGGTCATCTACATCGAGCCCGCGCAGCCCGAGGTGGTCTACGTGCCCACCTACGACCCTGTCGCCGTCGTACGTCCGGGCTACTCGTGGCCGAGCTGGGGGGTCGGGCTCGCCATGGGCGCCGTCGGGGCGTGGGCCTTCCACGGCATCCGCTACGGGGGCCACGGCCACCACGGATCGATCAACGTCCACAACAACCGCAACTACAACTTCAACAACAACGGCAACATCAACCGCGGCAACATCGGCGGCGGCAATCACTGGAACTCGACGAACAAGCCCAACCGGCGCCCGTCCACGCGCCCGAACCAGCGTCCGTCGACGCGGCAGAACCGTTCCGGTGGCGCCCGGCCTGGCAAGGGCGGCGTGAAGCCCGGGAGCTCGCGTCCGGGGCAGCGTCCGGGGGGGCAGCGTCCCGGCTCGCGACCCGGCGGCAGCCGTCCGGGGAGCAAGCCCGGCACGAAGCCCGGCGGCACGCGTCCGGGGAGCAAGCCCGGTGCGAAGCCCGGCGGCAGGCCCTCCACCCGTCCGAGCACCAAGCCTACGTCGCGCCCGAAGTCGACCAAGGGCAGCAAGAGCACGATGAGCGGCTCCTCCCGGAACGGACGGAGCACGAAGAAGGCCAGCAGCCGGGGCAACCGGAGCATGTCGAGCGGCTCGAGCAGGTCCCGCAGCAGCGGAGCGAGCAGGTCCCGCAGCGGCGGCTCGCGCAGCAGCGGCTCGCGCGGCGGCTCGCGCGGCGGCGGCGGCCGCGGGGGCGGCGGTCGCAGGCGCTAGCCCCAAGAGCCACACCTTCGATCCCACGCACGGATCCGGAGCCCGTGCCGCCCCCACCGGGCGGCGCGGGCTCTTCTCGTTCCCAGAGCCACGCTTCGGGGGCATCGGGGTCAGGTGATATTCCGCGCTTTTCGCGAAGGCTTAGGGCTCAGGTGATTGGACCAGCATCGTACTGGTGCTACCGAGCGTCGTCCGCACCATCTGGCCGGGCGCTCAGAGTCGAGCGACCGCGCTCCAGATCCTCGTAGTCCAAGGTCGTGGCGCGTCTCCACAGGATGTTGCCGAGCAAGAAGCCGTCGCCTTGGTAGGGTCGATAGAAGAGATGGTAGAGGCGTTCAGGCGTAAGCCATGCAGTTGGAAACGACCCGTCCGCCTTCACCTCGACCGAGAAATGGTACTGCGGCACGGCCCTGATATCGATAAGCACGAGGGAGCCTTCAGGTAGCGACCGCTTGTCCTTTCGGAGTACGCAGCGCACTTCGGTCGGGGTGGGCCTCAAGACTATGTCCAAGTCCGATGCATCCGTCTGCGACAGCTGCGGAATGCGCTGTTCACCACGCTCATAGCCGGGTTGGTGAACGACAAGTAGCGTCTCTTCGCCATCGATCGGCGTGACGAGCCGGAAGCGTCCATCCTGTCCGGTACGGGCGCTGAGGTCGTTCGTGACCAGCGCGTAGTCATCGGTCGGACGTTTGATCACCCCAAGTGTGTGCCCCTGAGGCTTGAGCACGCTGGGATCCACGTCTCTTGGGTTCATGCGCCGTAGGATGACACCCAGGACCACCGCATCCTCTACGGGCCGCCCGTCCGCTGTGACGACGCGGCCGGCGATCTCGAACAGCACTTCGTCAAGTGGAACCATGACCTCCACGATTGGCGCATCCGGTTCTCTCGAATCCACGCCGGAGGGCGGAATCCGCACGGCAGGACTCGACCTTCCCGTGGCGCCCTTGAGATGGATCCGGAGCGTCTGGCTTGGCG
>JAUXCH010000442.1 GCA_030618975.1 Planctomycetia bacterium | reverse complement strand
GGCCGGCCGGGCCGTCGAGGCGCAGGGCCTGTCCGCCACCGCCCGCGTCCAGGAGGTCGGGCCCGAAGGGTTGCTGTCGCTGTGGCGTGCGGTGGCGGGCGAGGGATAGGGGCCTCCCCGCGGTCGCGCCGGATGGAGCCCTGGGGGAGTGGCCCCCTACAATTCCACGCTGCGGCCACGCCGAGCACTCCATGTCCAAGACGCAAGGGGCACGCGCCGGGTCCCCTCCCGGACGCCGACCCCACTCGAGGAGCCCTGCTCGCCTGTCCCGCGTCGGACCGCGGCCGTCGGCCGGTCGTAGCCGAATGCCGCTGCTTGGGACCGCTGTTCGGGGCCGCCCTTTCGAAAGACGAGAGAAGTCCATGGGACTCATCCCGCAGGACGTGATCGACCAGGTGCTCGCCGCCTACGACGTCGTCGACGTCGTGGGGCGGTACGTTCCCCTCAAGCCCGCGGGTCGGTCCTTCAAGGCGCTCTGCCCGTTCCACGAGGAGAAGACCCCTTCCTTCACCGTCAACCCCGACCGGCAGACGTTCAAGTGCTTCGGGTGCGGCAAGGGGGGAGACATCTTCCGTTTTCTGATGGAACAGGAGGGGCTGACGTTCCCGGAGGCCGTGCGCACGCTGGCGCGCGACCGGGGCATCACCGTGCCCGAGGTCCACGGCACCACGCCCGAGGCCGAGGGGCGCGTGGAGGCGGTCCGGCGGGCGCTGACCGCAGCCCAGGCGTTCTTCGTGCGGTGCCTGCAGGCCGACGAGGGGCGGGAGGCGCGGGCCTACCTGACGAAGCGCGGTTACGACGAGGAGGCCGTCCGCCGCTTCGGGCTGGGCTACGCGCCCGCCGCGTGGGATCGGCTGCTCCAGGCGGCTACGAAGCGGGGCGTGGACGGGACCGTCCTGGAGGACGCGGGGCTCGCCGTCCTGCGTCCCGACGGCGGGCACTACGACCGGTTCCGCCACCGGGTGCTGTTCCCGATCGCCGACCTGCAGGGGCGCGTCATCACCTTCGGTGCCCGCGCGCTCAACGACGAGGACCAGCCCAAGTACCTGAACGGTCCCGAGACCGTCGTCTTCAAGAAGGCGAACGTGCTCTACGCCCTCGACCGGGCCCGCGACGGCATCCGCAAGCACGCCGAGGGCGGCCAGGCGCTCCTCATGGAGGGCTACACCGACGTCCTCACCTGCCACCTGCACGGCATCGACCGCGCGGTCGCGGGCATGGGGACGGCCTTCACGCCCCAGCAGGCGCGGTTGCTGAAGCGGTTTACGAAGCGGGTCGTGCTCGTCTACGACGGCGACGAGGCCGGGCGCACGGCCGCCGAGCGGACCCTCGACATCCTCCTGCCGGAGGGGCTCGAGGTCCGGGTGGTCCTCCTGCCCCGCGGCCTGGACGTCGACGAGATCCTGCTGGAGGAGGGCCCGGAGGCCTTCGAGAAACGGATCGCCGAGGCGCGCGACGCGCTCGACTTCAAGCTCGAGGTCCTCGAGCAGAAGCACGACCGGTCGACCCCCCAGGGCCTGGCCCAGATCGCCAGGTCGGTGGTGGCGACGATCGTGAAGGTGCCGAACTTCGTGGTGCAGGCCGAGTTCTTCCGACGGGTGTCCGAGCAGCACCGTGAGGTCTCTTCGGAGCAGGCCTTCCGCGACGAGGCCCGACGCCGGTTGGGTGAGGACGCGGAGCGTGCCCTGTACCGCTCCCGGCGAGCCGAGGGAGCCGAACAGGGACCTACGGTGGCCGGGTCGAGCGTCCTCTCCCAGCGCATGCGGCGCGAGGCGGAGGAGTTCCTCCTCGCGGGCTATCTCCTCTACCCCGATCAAAAGGAGGCGATTCGCCGCTCCGTGGGCCCTGAGGATTTCACCGTCCCCGTGCTGCGCCGCATCTATAACGCCGCCCTCGACCTGGAGGAGGCCGGAGAGGCCTGCGACCTGCGCGTGATGACAGCCCGACTGGCCGAGGACGCCGAGGCCCAGGAAGTCCTGGCCGGGCTTCCGGAGGATCCGACCCTGGAAGAGCGCATACCCTTCCAAATCGAGTTCCTGGAACGAAAACGAGGTAAGAAGCGTCAGGTACTGGAGATACGGCAGCAATTGGCGGAAGCCGAGCCGACCTCCGGCGCCGGCGGCCTGAACCTGCCTGGTGGCGAGACCCAAGTCGGTGAGCGGTCCGACGGGACCGCATCCCGGGAGCAAGTCGGATGACCATTCGCCGTGTGGATCCCTTCGTCCCGCCGAGCCCGCTGGACGAGACCGAACCCGAGATTCTCGAGCTGATCGAGCGCGGACGGAGCCTGGGTTTCCTGACCTACCAGGAGCTGAATACGGACGCCCCCGAGGAGGCGCCCTGTCCGGCGATGATGGACCGGATCCTCCAGAGCATCGACCTCGCCTTGATCAAGGTCATCGACGGGGACGCGCGCGAGCTGCAGCAGCGGCGGAAGGCCGAGGCGGCCCAGGCCGCCAAGGATGCCGCGGAGGGCAGGCTGCCGGCCGTCGAGAGCGCCCTGGATCTCCCGATCACGACCGAGAAGATCGACGACCCGGTCCGGATGTACCTCACCCAGATGGGTGAGATCCCCCTGCTGACGCGCGATCAGGAGATCAGCCTCTCCAAGAAGATCGAGATCACGCGGAAGCGCTACCGCCACCAGGTGCTGGAGGGCGGCATCGGGATCGCGGCTGCGATCCGCATCCTGCAGCAGGTGGCCCGCGGCGACCTGGCCTTCGACCGGACCCTCCGCATCGGCACGGCGGATCCGGTGAGCAAGGACGACCTCCAGAGGCGCATGCCCGTGAACCTGCGCACGCTCGAGAAGCTCACCGCCGGCATGCGCGCCGACCTGGAGCGCTACGTCAAGCGTGCCAAGGACGCCAAGGGGCTCCAGGCCCTCCTCACGAAGTCCCGGACCGTCCAGGGCGTCTACGTCCCCAGTCTCCTCAGCCGGCGCCTGAAGGCGCTTCACCTCCTCGAGGAGGTGGCGATCCAGACCAAGAAGATCCGCCCCGTGCACGACGAGTGCATCGAGGTCGCTCAGGAGATCAACGACCTGAGGCGCCGCAACCGCGACCTGAAGCGCCGCAACGGCGATCCCGAGGAGATTCGCGACGCCGAGGAACGCCTGACCGAGCTCGAGATCCAGTGCCTCGAGTCGCTCGACGATTTCCTCGCCCGGACCGCCGACATCACGCACCGGTTCGCCGAGTACGAGGAGGCCAAGCGCCAACTCTCCAGCGGAAACCTCCGCCTGGTCGTCTCGATCGCCAAGAAGTACCGCAACCGTGGGCTCACCTTCCTGGATCTCATCCAGGAGGGGAATACCGGCCTGATGAAGGCCGTGGAGAAGTACGAGTACCGCCGGGGCTACAAGTTCAGCACCTACGCCACGTGGTGGATCCGGCAGGCCATCACGCGCTCGATCGCCGACCAGGCGCGGACCATCCGCATCCCGGTCCACATGATCGAGACGATGTCCAAGATCCGCAACGTCACGAAGAAGCTGATCCAGAAGATGGGCCGCGAGCCCACGATCGACGAGATCGCGAACGCGAGCGGGATCAGCGTCGAAGAGACGAAGCGGGTGATGAAGATCAGCAAGCACCCGATCAGCCTGGATCGCCCCATCGGCGACTCCGAGGACTCGTACTTCGGCGACTTCATCGAGGACGACCAGGCCGAGAGCCCGGTCAACGCCGCCACGCACGAGATGCTGAAGGACAAGATCGACCAGGTCCTCCAGACGCTCACCTTCCGCGAGCGCGAGATCATCAAGCTCCGGTACGGGATCGGCGACGGCTACACCTACACCCTCGAGGAGGTCGGGAAGATCTTCAAGGTGACGCGCGAGCGGGTTCGCCAGATCGAGGCCAAGGCCGTCCGCAAGCTCCAGCATCCCGTTCGTGCCCGCAAGCTCGAGGGCTTCCTGGAGATGTAGGGGATCTACGCCCCGGCCGGGCGCGGGCGGGCGGGAGATCCCCCCTCGCGGACCCCTGGGGCTCCGGGTCAACTCTTCCCTCACGGACAGGCTGGGGCTACCTTGCGCGGCTCCACCTCCGCGGGGCACCTCCTTGACCATGACGACTTCCTTCCAAGAGGTCGTGGAGCAGCTGCGAGCGCTTCACGACCTCGACGCGTCCATCCAACGTCTGGAACGTGAGATCCGACGGGGTCCCGCGAGGCTCGCCGGCCTCGAAGACCAGATTCGCGAGATCGAGAAGAAGAAGAAACTCGTCGACGACCGTGTCCTCCTCCTCCGCGCCCAGATCAGGCTCCGCGAGAACGAGCTGAGGACGACCGAGCTGAAGATCGAGCGGGTGAAGACGCAGGCATCGCAGGTCAAGACGAACAAGGAGTTCGTCGCCTACCGGGCGGAGCTGTCGAACTTCCAGGGCGACGCCGACCGTCTCCAGGGTGAGGTGCTGAAGATCCTCGACGTCGTGGAGCAGGCGGAGAAGAAGGTCGCCGACCTCGACGAGGAGTGCGTCCGGATCCAGAAGAAGATCGACGACGCGCACAAGGTGCTCGACGACAGCCTCCAGGACGTCAAGAAGCAGCGCGACGGGCTGCTGGCCGAGCGCCCCGCGCTGAGAGAGGGCATCCCGAAGGAACCGCTGGCGATCTACGAGCGCATCCACGCCGGCCGCGGTGACGCGATGGCTCTCCTGGACGGCGAGTACTGCTCCGCATGCATGGAGCGCCTGACCCGCAACGACGTCTACGCGGTCCAGAACCGAAACCGGCTCGTCCAGTGCCGGGGCTGCAACCGCATCCTGATCGCGAACGTCTAGCCCCGCCCCCCCAGGCGGTGCCAGGCACCGACACCGTACGTCGTCGTTCAGACGTCCACCGCACGATGGCCGTGCCCACTTTCGAGCGCAGCGAGCCGACGTCGTTACCCCACGTACGGT
>JAUXCH010000131.1 GCA_030618975.1 Planctomycetia bacterium | reverse complement strand
CGCGATGGGACGCTGCGTCTCGGCATCGACGACGTGGACGAGAAGCGCCGTGCGCGTCAGGGTGACGACGACGGGTGCCCCCGTCTCGTCGGCGCCGACTTCGTGGCGCGTGCCTTCGTAGCCGGCCGCACCGGCGTACAGGTCGAGCGCCCCGGCAGGCAGGTAGCGGAAGCGGAACCGGCCTCGGGCATCGCTCGCGACCTGGTAGCGGATGCCGCGGCCGTCGGCCGTTCGACCCTTGCTCGTCAAGGTCGCCACCGGGATCGGCAGCCCGTCGGCCGTCTCCACGCGACCGTCCAGGACCCGCCCGGGCCGGAGCGTGATGCGCGCCAGGGCGTCGTCGAAGACCGCGGGCTCGCGGACGGCCATCTCGTAGCCGACCCGCAGCAGCAGCAGCCTCGTCGTATCGGCGGGACGGCTCGCGAGCACGAAGGTGCCGTCGGCCCCGCTGAGCGTGACGAACCCCTCGCCGCGGGGCTCGGGTTCCGCGATCGTGCTCGAGACGTGGGGGGCCGCGTCGGCGGCCACGACGCGCACGCTCACGTCGGCAACGGGTGTGCCGGCGGGGTCGACCACGAGACCGCGCACCGCGCCGCGGGGCAGATCCGCCGATGCCGTGTCCTCCGGGCTCGATCGCCCCTTGAGCGACGGGTGGGTCGGGTCCAGCGGCTCGCTCGAACCGGGCGGTTCAACCGTAGTCTCGAGCGGCGTGCCGGGCTCGCCATCGCCTGCCCGTGTCGCCCACCGCGCACCGACGGCAACCAGCAACAGGAGGCCGACGCCGACCAGGATCGTCTTGGTTCCCACGATCGCACCTCCCGCGACGCCGACCGCGCCGATCGACTCCGTCGCCCCCAGTCCCGCGAGGCCCAGCAGCCCGCTGCGCACGTCCTGTCTGCCCGTCCCCATCCGCCTGCGCAACCGATCGAGCCCGCGCCGGATGCGCGTCTTGACGGTCTCCACCGAAACGCCGAGACGCGCTGCGACGTCGCGCGCAGGGAGGCCTTCGTAGAAGCGCAGGAGCAACGTCGTGCGGTACGGCTCGTCGGCCGACAGGATCAGCTCGACGAGCCGGCGGCGCAGCGCCTCGCGCTCGGCGATCTCGGCCACGTCGGGCACGCCCTCGGAGCGCGCGACGGCCTCCTCGCGGCGTGCCCGGCGCCGGCGCTCGCGCACGACGTTGAGTGCACGGTGCCGTGCCACGCTGCGCAGCCACGCGGGAGCGGCTCGCGGCTCGCGGGGGCCGCTCTCCAGGGCCGCCACCCACGTGTCCTGCACGACGTCGTCGACCTCGGGGTCGCCTCGCAGGATCGCCCGAGCCACGCCGCGCACGAGGGGCTCGTGGGCCAGGAGGACATCCAGTCGGAGGGGCGGGTTGCGGTCCACCGCTACCATGAACAGGGAACCGTGAGGTCCGCCTGCGGTTCAAGATTCCCCGCCAGGGGCTCGACGGGCGCTACGGTACCGGCTTGCGAGCCCTCGAGCACGTGCCGAGCCGTGCATCTCGAAGAGCGCCCGCAGGCGGTCCGAGGATCTCCACTCGGGGAAGCCCGCATCCCCGAGAAGGTCGCGGTGTAGCTCGTTGGGCAGCTCGGCCGCGAGGTCCTCCGCTTGGACGCGGTCCCCGGCAGGCAGGACGATGCCGTTCTCGGCTTCTCGTCCACCGTAGCCGACGTGCTGCGAGCGGGATCCCGCGTGGGCGACCTTCCACGTTGGCCCAGTCACCGCACCGATCGGCCGGGGTGGCCGCGGATGCGGCATCCCCGCAGCCCGCCGCTCGCCTCACGGTTGGGAGACGGCCTCCGCTTCCAGCCTCTTCAGAGCGGCGGTGAACCACGGCGGTTGCATGCACATCCACATCTGGGTGTGCCCCGTGTACGGGTGGGTCAGCGCGAGACCTGCGACGTGCAGCAGGAGTCGTCGGGTTCCCGTCGGCTCGCTTCCACTGGCCTCGAGCACCGTGAGACCGTGCTCTTCCAGTTGCGACCGGAGCGCGACGGTGCTGCGAATCGGAGACGTCCGGACGAGCCGCGCCCCCGGAAGCCGTCTGGCGATCTCGACCTCTCCGAGATCACCTCGTGGCTCGCCCCGTACGAGGGCTTTCACGCTCACCCGGACTCCGCAGCGACCGGATCCGAGAGCGAGAGCAGGGGCGCCGCGGGGCTTCAGACCCGCCACGACCAACCCGCTGGCGCGCGGGTCGTGCTCCGTGACGAGTACCGGCTCCACGTCGTCGCGTCCCGCACCTGCGAGAAGACCCGCGCAGTGTTCGACCACCTCCTCCGACCCGCGGCTCGTCGTGGGCGCCGGCACGTACTCGGCCACGAGGAGGTACCGGTCGAGGTGCAGGATCTCCCCGACTTCGACGGCCGGCTGCGCCGCGACCGGGACGGCGGGCGCCGGCCACGCGGAGAGCTCGACTTCGACGCCCGCAGCGACGACGTGCTGCGGGTCGCGGACCACGACGTCCTGGACGCGGACGTGCCCCTCGGCGATCCACTCCGCGAGCCGTTCGGCCCCGGGCTGCTGGCCGTCCTCCTCCAGCGCCGCGCGGAGGGTCTCGGCCAGTCGACCGTTTGTCCCGGCCGTGAACAGGATCTCGACGAGCGGGTCCATCAGGGTCACATGGTAGGTCCCCTCCCGACACGGGGAAGGATCTCACTGCCCGCTGCTCCCCGGTCGCCGACCCGGAGGCAACGGAGGCGAAGTCGCGGACGAATCCCAGCCCGCGTCCCGAGCGAGCCGTCTTCCTCAGCGCGGCGTGGGTTGCAGGACCAGACTCCGCGTCCCGGCCGCGACGCCTCGCGCCCGGAAGGTCCTGTACCCGTCCTCCGTCCGGAGCGTCGAACGCAGGTCGTACTGCCCCTCCGGGAGACCGAGGAGGAGAAACGTCCCGTCCCCCTCCGTGGACTCCGTCCATCGGCAGCCGTACGGGCCGCGGACCATGAGCCGGCACTTCTGCTCGACGGGTACGCGCCCGGCGATGCTCTGGCCCGGTTGCAGGGGGATCCGGTACGGCCCCCCGCCCGGCTCCACGCCCTGCACCAGACCGTAGCGTTCGTCGCCCGCTTTGTAGGCGAGGAGGACGCCCCGCGCGCCGCCGTCGACTTCGAGGCGAAAGCTCCCGTCGGTCCGTGACGTGGTCTCGTTTTGGATCCCGCTATCGTCCGTGGCGGAGAACACGATCTCGAAGCCGGCCGCTCCCGGACCCTCGATCTGCCCCTCGAGGACGAGCATGTCCTTCAATCGAAGCCTCACGACGTCCGCCGGCACGTGCACCTCTACCGTCGGCGACTCGTTGTCCGACCCCCTGCGCCTGGCTTGGACGCGGTACGTGCCGGGCGCCACCGCCTCCGAACGGAACTCGTGGCTGCCTCTGGGTACGGCATTGCAGTCGACATTCCCGCCGGACTCGGCGGAGATCCACACGAAGCAGTCCGTGGCCGGCTCGCCGGCCGCGTCGAGCACCTCCACGTCGATGAACACCCCCCGGGTCAGCTCGACGGCAATCGGACCGGAGGACGTCGACACGTCCTCGACGACCCGCCGGAGGAACGCCCAGCCCTCGCCACGCTCGCCACGCCCGCCCGGCGGGGCGGCCACCGTGATGTCCCAGGTGCCGGAGGCGAGGTCGCCGAACCGGAACCGACCTTCGTGGTCGGTCTGCGTCGAGGGCAGTCGTTGGTACTGGTGCTCGTACTGCGTGTCGGCCCCTCCGCTCGTGTCGCCGGGGGTGAGAACGACGACCGCGCCGGAGACCGCGGCGCCCTCCTCGTCCGTCACGCGGCCCTCGAGGACCACGGCTCGCTCGAGCACGATCTCGAGATCGTCCGTGCCCGGATCGACCGGGAGGTCCTGCGGCCGGGCCCATCCCGGGCGCGGCTGGAACGTGAGGAGTTGCTTCTCCCGTGCGAGTCCTCCCGCCCGGAACCGCCCTTCGCCGTCCGTCGTCGCGACGGCTCGGCGGTTCCAGGGATGCGCGGCCGGGGCCGCGATCACCTGCACGCCCTCGATGCCGTGGCCCCGGCCGTCCACGACCCGCCCGGCGATCGCGAAACCCCGTTCGAGACGGATCCGGAGCGGGACGTCGTGGACCGTCACGCGGGCCTGCCGGTACGCCTGCACGTCGAGCCGAGTCCCGTTCTCGGCCAGGGCGGCGGAGATCTCGAACGAGACCGTCGGCCACGTCGACGGGACGAGCATCGAGAAGGCGCCCTGCTTCACCGGGCCGCTCAGCCGGGAGTAGGACAGGTCCTCCGCCGTCGTCCGCACCTGGATCTCCGCCGAGGCGACGGGCTGTCCGTCGGGGTCGAGCACGCGCCCCGCGAGCGTCCAGGTGTCGCGTGGCCCCACCACGAGGCGCACGTCCTCGTCCCCGGCCTCGATCTCGACCTCGAGATCCACGCCCCGTACGTCCGCGCGGTAGCGCCCCGGCTGCAAGTCCTCGAACTCGAAGGAGCCGTCGCGCTCGGTGCGTGCGTACTCCCGTGCAGCGTATCCCGTCGTCACCGGACGGAGATGCACGGTGACTCCGGCGAGGGGGGCACCGTCGCGGTCCACGGCCGTGCCCCGGACCGAGAGCGTGGCCTCGACCTCGATCCGGACGTCGCGTCGATCCTCACCCGGCTCCAGCGTCACCGTCCTCGTCACCTTCGTACCACCGAATCCGTCTCCGGGGCGCGCGTTCAAGGTGTGTTCGCCGGCGTAGAGGTTTCGGAACTCGAAGCGTCCGTCCCTGTCCGTGAGCGTGTCGGCCTGTTCCTCTTCGAACTCGACGCGCGCGCCGCCTTGCGGCCGCCCTCCGGCATCGACGACCCGTCCCGCGAGACGCGCCGTGGGGAGGAGCTTCAGGACCAGGCCGCGTACCTGCTCCGACGCGCCGAGCCGCAGGTCGGCGAGGGGAGCGCTCCGCTCCGTGCTCGTCGCCGCCTCGAGACGCCAGCTCTCCGCCTGCCGCAAGGCCTCGAACACGAAGCGACCGTCCGCGTCGGAGGAGCACGTCGCGACGTTCCGACCCGATCGTCCGAGGAACCGCTTCACGACGCGAGCCGTCACCGTCGCGCCGGCGACGGGACGACTTCCGGCATCGACGACCCGGCCCTCGACGCGAACGCCCCGCCGGACGACGAGATCGGCCGTGAGCACCTGCCCGGGTTCCTGGACCTCGACGGCGAGGCCTCCGAGACCCAGGAAGGCCAGGGGGCCGGCCGCGACGGCATTCGGCAGGGACCAGCCTGGATCGACGACGTCGATCGTCGCGGGGCCGAGCGGCACGCCCTCGATCACGTAGCGCCCGTCCGCGCCGGTCCGGTCGTGACCGACCTCCCGGACGCGGTACGGGCCGCCGCGTACGAGCACGTCGATCTCCGGAACGGGTCCTCCCTCCTCGTCGCGTACGGTTCCGCGGATCTGCGCCCGGCCCTCGAGCCTCAGGTCCAGCTCGAAGCGTTCTCCCGGTGAGAGGGCCGGCGGGTCGTCCGGAGAGAACTCCGTGTCTCCTGCGCTGGAGGACGCCGACGCTCTCACGAGCGAGCCGGCCGGAAGCCCCGTCACCTCGTACGTCCCGTCCGAGGCGGTCGTGGCCAGTCCTTGGAGCGTGCTCTCGTCCCCCGGCACCACGACGACGGCGCGGACCCGCGCCTCCGGCACGGGCGTTCCTTCCACGGACAGGACACGGCCGAACACGCGAGCGTCCTCTGCCTCTCCGATCGAGAGGAGCACCTCCGCCTCTGCGGGAATCTCGACCGGCCGGCACCGGCATTCCCCGCGGCCCGGTACCCGTGCATCCACGTGCAGCGTGCCCAGGGGAACGGCGGCGAGCTGGAAGCGGCCGTCGTCGTCGGTCGTGAGGGGAGGCTGGAACCACACTCCGTCGAGGCCCTCGAGGAGCGGCGCGTCCCTGGGGAGGTGCGCCGAGACCCACGCCCGCATCCCCCGGCCTCGAGCGTCGACCACGCGTCCGCGTACCGCGGCGCCGCGCCAGACCCGGAGCTCGACGCGTGCGGATGCGGGCGAAGCGAGATCGACGCGCGCGGTCGTGCCGGTCCACGGCGCCTCCGGGACGGCGCGGATCTCGTAGCGCGTACGGAGCGCGAGGCCGGTGAGGCGGAAGTGGCCGGCTACGTCGGAGGGGGTCGACGCAAGGGCGGCCAGGGGCTCGGGGGGAGGCTCGTCGGCACGCCGCACCCAGTCGCCCCCCCCATAAACGGGGACCTCGGGCTCCGGACGGATCGGAAGGAGCTCCACGCGGATCCCCGCCACGGGCGCGCCCTGCTCGTCGAGGACGCGGCCCTGGATCGTGCCCGGGCCTCGATGCAGGTCGGCTCCGAGCACACGGGCGCTCCCGCGCCCGAGGAGGGCCGGATCGGCACGCACCGGCGCGGGCGTGTCACGTCGGACCGCCTCGTCGACCGCCCCGCCCGTGGGGTCGCTCAGCACGCCGACGACGAGCCAGGCGACGCCCGCGAGGGCGACGACGAGCAGCACTCCCAGGACGATTCGCATGCCTTCCTCGCTCGCGCCATCCTACCGGCGTCGACACGACAAGGAACGGGGTGGCCCGGTTCCCACCGCAGTACGGGGGCCGGCGCCGTACCGGACGTTTGTGGCCGTGTGACCCCCAGGGTGGCGCGGGCGGCTTCTCCGGGGCTGCCGGTTGGCGAGGAGGCCCGGGTCGCGGTGAGGGCGATCCACCTCCCACCGTCCCCGCGTTGCCCCCACGCACGAGGTTCGACTCGCGTTGGATCGAGGCCCCTGCGGGAGTCGACCGCGGCTTCGAGGCGGGCACTTCCGCGCTACCCCTTGCATGGTGCCTGGCACCGTACGTGGGTTACCGACCGCCCTCAGCGCAGCCCGTGGCGTTCGATCTTCTTGTAGAGGTTCGAGCGCTGCATGCCGAGCTGCTCGGCCGTCCGCTTCACGTTCCAGCCGTTCTCGGTGAGGCGCTGCTGCAGGAAGAGCTTCTCGGCCGCCTCCTTGAAATCCTCGAACGTCTTGGAGGTGCGGAAGACGTCCATCGCTCCGCCGGCCGAGGCGCCGGGGCCGGTGAGACGCTCCAGGTCCTGCACCTCGAGGCGGTCGCCGTCGACGAGGATGGCGCTGCGCTCCATGAGGTTTCGGAGCTGTCGGATGTTGCCCGGCCACGGGCGGCCCGCGAGCCAGTCCACCGCCTCGTCGGTGATCTTCACCACGTCGCGCCCGAGGCCGCTCGCGAACTCCTGGAGGAAGTGGTTGGCGAGCAGCGCCACGTCCTCGGCGCGCTCCCGGAGCGGGGGCACGCGCACGGGGACGACGGCCAGCCGGTAGTAGAGATCCTCGCGGAACCCACCTTCTTCCGCCTCCTTCGAGAGGTCCTTGTTGGTCGCCGCGACGAGCCGGACGTCGACCGGGATCGGGTCGGCTCCGCCGACACGCTGGACCTTCTGTTCCTCGATCACGCGCAGCACCTTCGCCTGTGCGTCGGGCGACATGTCGCCCACCTCGTCGAGGAAGAGCGTCCCGCCGTCCGCCTGCTCGAACTTCCCCTTGCGTTGCTCCGTGGCGCCCGTGAACGAGCCCTTCTCGTGGCCGAAGAGCTCGCTCTCGAGCAGCTCGCGGGGAATGGCGGCGCAGTTCACGTCGACGAAAGGACCCGAGGCGCGGGGGCTGAGGTCGTGGAGCAGGCGGGCCACGAGCTCCTTGCCCGAGCCGTTCTCGCCCTGGATGAGGACCCGGGCGTTCGTGGGCGCGACCTTCTCGATCAGGGCGCGCATCTCCTCGAGGGCGGGGCTGGTGCCGACCATGCGCGTGGCGGCATCGGTCAGGCGCGAGCGGAGCGCGGTGTTCTCGCTGGCGAGCCGGTGGAGCTGGGCCGCGTTTCGCACCGCGAGCAGGACGCGCTCCCGGTCGAGGGGCTTCTCGATGAAGTCGAACGCGCCCCGGCGCGTCGCCTCGACGGCGGTGTCGATCGTCCCGTGGCCGGAGATCATGACGACGAGGGTGTCGGGACGTTGCTCCATGACGTCGGAGAGGATTGCCAGGCCGTCTCGCCCCGGCATCTTGATGTCCAGGAACGTCAGGTCGATGTCAGGGTCCGCGGCGAGGGCCTTCAGGCCGGCCTCGCCGTCCTGGGCCAGGGTCACCTCGTGGTGCTCGAACCTCAGGACGAGATCCAGGCTCTCCCGGATGGCGGCCTCGTCGTCTACGATCAGGATCTTCACGGGGGCCCTCGAGAGAACGGAACCGCTTGCCGGTTCCCGAGTTGGGGAGATACTACCCCTTGCGGCCCGGGGGTTCGGAATTCCTCTGCCTCCTGGTGGTGGGTGCGTTTCCAGAGGTGACATGGCTCCCCGTCCGACCCCGATCGCGCTCCAGGCCCTCTCCGACGACGATCTGATGGTCCGGTGCGGCCGCGGCGACACGACCGCCCTCGACGAGCTGGTCGGACGCCACCAGGGTGCCGCCTACCGCTACTCGTGGCGCATCTTCCGCAACCACCACACCGCCGAGGACATGACCCAGGACTTCTTCCTGAAGCTCTTCCGCAACGCGTCGCACTACGAGCCGCGCGGCCACTTCACGACGTGGTTCTACCGGGTCCTCGCCAACCTCTGCTTCGACGCGCTCCGGAAGATGAAGCGGCGCAAGAAGGTCCACGACGTGCAGATCGACCCGATCGCCTGCGAGGGCACCGAGCTCGAGCCGCTCGCGAATCCGGTCGACCCGGCCGCTTCGCTGCGCGAGGAGGAGGCGCACGATGCCGTGCACGCGGCCCTTTCCGAGCTCCCCGTCCAGGTCCGGAAGGCCCTGGAGCTCCGCGAGTTCGAGGGGCTGAGGTACCGGGAGATCGGCGTGGTGATGGACCTCTCCCTCAACGAGGTGAAGGTCCTCCTGCACCGGGGCCGCAAGCTCCTGGCCCGCACCCTGTCGCGGACCCCCGTCGGCCGGGACTGGGCCGAGGGCGTGGACGACGAGGGGCCGGTCGATCACCGGCGCTGGGGCCGCAACCCGCCGGGAGGTGAACGATGACCCGGCGTGCCGTTCCCCCCGCGATTCCCCCCGGTGGCCCCGGTGGCCCCGGTGGCCCCGGTGCGGGCTGCGAGGGCTTCGCGCAGGCCGCGATGCTGCGCGTGGACCGCGAGCTCGGCCCCGCCGAGAGCGCGGCGCTCGACGCCCACCTGGCCGTGTGCCCGGCCTGCCGTCGAAGGGCGGCGCAGTCCGAGGCGCTCTCCGCCGTGCTCAAGCGGTGGGACAACGCGCAGGTGAGGGACATCGAGGTGCCCGCCCGCC
This sequence comes from Planctomycetia bacterium, assembly GCA_030618975.1. Taxonomy (GTDB): domain Bacteria; phylum Planctomycetota; class PLA2; order PLA2; family JAEUHO01; genus JAUXCH01. The sequence continues at coordinate 353 of JAUXCH010000131.1, read as the reverse complement.
TGCGGATGGCGCTCCGTACCGCCGTGGCCGACGAGGGGCGCTGGCGCCGCGTCGAGACCCGCGGCGTCCGCCGCCTGCACCTCGCGACCGCGGCCTCCGTCGTGCTCGCGCTGGGTGCCGGCCTGCTGGCCGGGCTGGGGTTCACGGCCGACGCGCCCGCGGTGGGGCCCACGTTCACGACGGCCCGGGCTCCCAGCCCGGCGCCGGCCCCCCTCGCGGACCTGCCCGCGCTCCCGCGCGCGTCCGTGGAGCTCACGGCGTCCCGCCCCGGGCCGTCCCGCCTCCACGACCTGCGGATCGACGGGAGCCGTCCCGCCGGCTGGCGGAGCGCCGAGGAGCGCGACGAGGCGCGG
>JAUXCH010000559.1 GCA_030618975.1 Planctomycetia bacterium | reverse complement strand
GGCCGGCAACGACGTCGTCGGATTCCTCCAGGCCCTCGTCACCGACGGCGAGACCGAGGCCGCCTCGATCCTCGGCCGTTCCACGCCGCTCGCCGCCGTGTGCGGCCGCGTCTGCCCCGCGCCGTGCATGGAAGGCTGCAACCGGCGTGAGTACGACGGCGCCGTACACATCCGCGGACTCGAGCGCTGGGTCGCCGACCACGCGCCCGTCGCCGAGACCCGGGTCGCCGAAACCGCGACGCCCCGCCGCATCGCGATCCTGGGCGGCGGCCCCGCAGGACTTGCCGCCGCCTACGAGCTCGCGCGCGCCGGGCACCGCCCCACGATCCTCGACGGCGAGGAGCGCCTCGGCGGCGTGCTGCACACGGGCATCCCCACCTACCGTCTTCCCCGCGACGTGCTCGAGGCCGAGATCCAGGGCATCCTCGCCCTCGGTGTCGAGACGCGACTGGGCACCTTCCTCTCCCGCGCCGACGTCGCCGGCCTGCTTGACGACTACGACGGCGTGATCCTCGCCACGGGGCTCCAGCGCCTCCGCGACCTCGACGTCGAGGGCGCCAAGCTGGACGGCATCGAGCAGGGCATCGGGTTCCTCCACCGCGTGAACGTGGACGGCGGGGCGACGGTGTCCGGACACGTCGTCGTGCTCGGCGGAGGCAACACGGCGATGGACTGCGCACGGAGCGCGCTTCGTGCGGGCGCCGTTGCGGTGACCGTCGCCTATCGGCGTACCCGCAAGGAGATGCCCGCCATCCACGAGGAGGTCGAGGAGGCCGAGGAAGAGGGCGTCACGCTGCTCCTCCAGAGCCAACCGGTCGCCTTCCACGGCAACGGCCGCGTCGAGGCGATCGAGCTCGCCGACGTGGAGATGGGCGAGCCGGACGCCTCCGGCCGACGTCGCCCCGTGGTCAGCGACCGCACCACCCGCCTGCCGTGCGACCACGTCCTGCTCGCCGTCGGCCAGTCCGCCGACGAGAGCCTCCTGCCCACGGGCTGGACACTCAACGACGGGCGCATCCACCAGAACGGAGATCCGCTGCCCGTCTTCGCGGCCGGCGATCTCGCCACGGGCGACGGCACGGTCACCCACGCCATCGGCAACGGACGCCGCGCGGCCGGGCTCGTGCTCCGTGCTGTGGGCGAGACGGTGGACGTGTTCGAGCGTCCGGATCGCCAGGCCGCCGTCCCCATCACCGACATCCGCCTCGACCACTTCGCGCCCACCCAGCCGGCCCGCGAACGCGCCGAGGCGCCCCGCACCCGCGTGCGGTCGTACGACGAGGTGAAGCAAGGCCTCGCCGACGCCCTGGAAGCGCACCGCTGCTTCTCCTGCGGCCACTGCACGCACTGCGACACGTGCCTCGTCTACTGCCCCGAGGGGATCATCCGCAGGACGAACGGGGAGGACGGGTACGAGGTGGACTACTCCTACTGCAAGGGCTGCGGGATCTGCGTCGAGGAGTGTCCGCGCAGCGCCATCGAGATGGGTACCCCATGACCGTCGAGCTGCTCACCGCCAACCACGCCTCCGCGACGGCTGCCACCCTGGCCGGTCGTGCAAATCGCAACGCGCGCGGATTCGGCGGCGGCCTCTATCCGATCACGCCCCAGAGCGAGAGCATCGAGTTCCTGTGCAAGCAGGACTTCGACAAGGGCGAGCTGGTCCGCGTCGAGAGCGAGCACAGTGCGATGGCCGTCTGCATGGGCATGTCCCTCGCCGGCGTACGCACGTTCACCGCGTCGAGCGCCAACGGCCTCGCCTACATGATCGAGAACGTCTACGCGGCCGCGTTCTACCGCCTCCCCATCGTCATGATGGCCGTCAACCGCACGCTGGGCCCGCCCTGGAACATCTGGCTCGACCACGGCGACACCCTGATGCTGAGGGACACCGGGTGGATCCAGTTCTACTGCGAAGACAACCAGGAGGTCTTCGACTCGATCGTCCTCGCGTACCGGCTCGGCGAGGACGAGCGGCTCCTGCTCCCCGTGCTCGTCTGCCAGGGCGCGTTCGTCCTCTCGCACACCATGATGCAGACCGACATCCCCTCGCAGGACGACGTCGACGCCTTCCTGCCCGACCTCCGCCTCCCCCACCAGGTGACGGACCGGGCCATCGCGGTGGGCTCTCTCGACCGCCCGCGCGAGACGGAGGTGCACCGGAAACAGCACGCCGAGGCCATGAACAGGACCTGGGCGGTCTACACCGAGGTCCAGGACGCCTTCGAGGAGCGCTTCGGCCGCCGCCCCGCGGACCCGGTCGTGCCCTACCGCATGGAGGACGCGGAGATCGCCCTCCTCTCCATGGGCACCACCGCCGCCACGGTTCGCAGGGCGGTCGACCGTGCGCGCGAGCAGGGCGTCAAGGTCGGCGCGCTTCGCATCCGCATGTTCCGGCCGTTCCCCGAGGCGATCCTGAGGCAGCACCTCGCACCGTGCACGCGCGTCGGCGTCATCGACCGCGACATCAGCCTCGGCCTCGGCGGCGTGCTCTGGTCCGAGACGCGCGGCACCGCGGCACCGAGCGCCGTCGTGCAGTCCTACATGGCCGGCCTCGGCGGCGGAGACGTACGCCCCGAGCACGTGCTCTCCCTCCTCGCGGATCTCCGCTCGCGGGATACCGCAGGTGAGCCGGCGTTCGTGGAGACGGGGTCGTGACCGGTGCCACGCAAGAGAGCCCGCAGACGGGCACCGGACCGCTCCTCAGGCCCGGCAACACGAACTGCGGTGGGTGCGGGATGTCCATCGCCCTCAACGTGCTCGGTCGCGCGCTCGAAGGCCGCTCGATCCAGATGGTCGTGCCGGCCTGCTGCGCGATCGTGACCGTGGGTTCGTATCCCGCCTCCGCCTACGGCGTGCCGCTCGTCTCGAGCACGTTCGCCTCGGCCGCGGCCGTCGGCACCGGGCTCGCCCGCGCCGCTCGCATGAACGGCGATCCGACGCGCGTCGTCTGCTGGGCCGGCGACGGCGGCACCTACGACATCGGCATGGCCGCGGTGTCCGCCGCCGCCGAGCGCAACGAGGACCTGCTCTACGTCTGCTACGACAACGAGATCTACGGGAACACGGGGGGCCAGCGCTCGTCCGCGACCCCGCCCGGCGCGCGCACCACGACCACGCCCCACGGCAAGTTGCAGGAGAAGAAGGACATTCTCGCCATCATGGCCGCGCACCGGATTCCCTACGTCGCGTCCCTCTCGCTCGCCCACCTCGACGACGCGACCCGGAAGATGCAGAAGGCCCTGGACCTCGAGGGCTTCCGGTTCCTCCACCTGCTGACGCCCTGTCCCACCGGCTGGAAGTCCGAGCCGGCCGAGGGCATCGAGCTCGTGCGCCAGGCCGTGTCCTCGGGGCTCTATCCCGTCTACGAGGTCGAGTCCGACGGACGCGTCGTGATCAACGTTGAGCCCGACATGAGCGACGACACCCTGGCCCGCTACTTCGCCGCGCAGGGCCGGTTCCGGAAGGGCCAGGTGGTCCTCGAACGGGTCCGCGCCTCGATCGACGCAAGTTGGAAGACCCTCCGCCTCCGAGCCTCGAACGGAGAAGACGATGACCGAGATGCGTGACGAGGAATCCGGCGCCAGGATCCGTCTCAAGAACCTCCGCTGCCGCCGCACCGGCCAGATGCTCACGCCGGAGCAGCACCACGAGTGCCCCTACTGCTTCAGCGAGGAGAAGAACATCGGCAAGGGCGGGTACGAGGCGTTCTGCGACTACAAGGAAGGCAAGGACCCGATATCCTTCGGCTTCCCGCCCGACAACGTCCACATGCTGAAGGGCTGAGCGGAGGCCAGTCCCGGGAGAGCCCATGGCGCGTTCGATGCTCGCCCTTGCGTTCGGTGTGCTGCTCCTCCTGCCGGTTTCGTCGTCATCGATCGCCGACGAGGACGCCGACCCCTGGTACACGTCGCTCGCGGAGGCGAAACGCGTTGCGACCGAGGAGGGAAGACTCCTCTTCGTCTACCTGGATCCGCGCTGGGTGGACGGAAGGGCCGCCGACGCACCCGACGCCTTGTCCGACACGGCGCTTCGGACCGCAGCCGACACGTTCGTCGTAGTACGGC
>JAUXCH010000567.1 GCA_030618975.1 Planctomycetia bacterium | reverse complement strand
GACTTGGATGCTGGGAAGGAGGCCGAAGAGCGTGCGCGAGGCCTGATACCTTCGTCAGGAGGATTCAATTCCCTGTGCGTGCGGTCGCTGTAATGAGTAGCATGAGGCATCGACTGAGGGCGCTGCGCGCTCGTAGTGAGTGACTGTGGGTCAGGAGGGAACCGAGATGAGGTTCGTCAGTACATGTCTCCTCGCGGTGGTCGTAGTCCTCGCACTTGGAGTTGCTGCAGCCTGGGCGGGTGACCATCTCGGCATCGGGCCTCACCACGGGGTGAAAATTGCTGGGACTGGGCCGGACGAGTTCGACTTCCGCTCGGACGGCGACATCATCGAGTGGTGGGACGACGAGAGGGATCTCTACGTTGGTTCAGACGGTTCCACGATCGAGTTCAACGGAGCTGGTGGCGGCTACCAGCACACGGCAGCGCCTAGCAGCCCGAACCAGCCGGGGAGCGCCGGGGCGTACCATCCGATCTAGCCCCTCGCCACGTGGAAAGTGCTCGTCATGCGGTCCACGGTGCGCTGGCTTCTCATGGGCGTGGCGGGCGCGGTGGCCCTGCTGGCCGTTGTGCTCGTCGCAGAATTCGGGGAGCATGCGGAGGACGCTGCGGGACCTTCGGGTGCTGGCGATCCCCCTCTGAGTGGCCCCAGGCTGCGTGGGCCGAGATCGTTAGACGAGGCACCCGGACGACCTGCGGATGGCGCCTCGCCGACCCATCCCTCTCCGGCCTCCGCTGACGGATCGACTGCCTCTTCCGGCCGGATGGTCACGCTACGAGGCCGTGTGGTGTCAGCCCACGATGCGCCGACGGCGAGGATCAGCGTCGAGGTTCGCGTGGCAGATGCGGAAGTCAGTCCACTGCGGACAGACGCCAAGGGTGCCTTCGAGACAGGCGTCACTTGGGTAGGTGACGCCCGCACGTTTCTCGTCATTGTCGCCCGTGGCGGAGGATCCAGTGTGGCGGCGACGAGTCTCTACATCGATCCCGGATCACCTTCCGAGATCGACGTGGGCGTCCTCGTGCTCCGGTCAGGCGCCAGCTTGCAGGTGTCCGCATCATATCGAGGTGAGGCTGTCGCAGATGCTCGCGTTTTCGTATCCTCGGCGTCGGCACACGAGGACCTCGATGCGCGTCGAAATGCCCCGCTTCCCTGGAAGGGGTGGCAGTGGCAGGAGCGCACAGGGCGTGTCGGCGTGGCCCGCTTCGCAGCCATCCCCCTCGGAGACGTTCGTATCCTCGTCTTGAGCGACGAATTGCGCGGGACGGCGCTGCGACGACTCGAGGCGGACACTGTCGTCGATGTTGATCTGGAACCGGCACGTACCCTTCGGATCGAGGTCGTTGACGCACGCGGGCATCCGATCCCGGGAGTAGCGCCCTATCTGTTCTGGGATGGGAAGCCCCTGGAGATGCCGTCCGTTCCGCCCTTGACTGACGCGAGCGGCACGTCGCTCGTTCATGGCCTACCCCCGGGGGAGGGGTTGAGCGTCAACGCAGTCCACCGCGAGTGGACGTGGCCTCTCGGTGTCAGCCGAGGCGCTGCGGTTCCGGCCGAGGCGGAGACCTTTCGGATCGAGGTGCCGGATCCGCACGCCATCGCGTGGAGAATCGAGGTCGCCGACGGTGAGATGCCGAGTGATGGGGCGATAGCGGCCATCCATCGTCACTCACCGGGTTGGTGGCAGGGCCGCCCCTGGGGGACCATGTCCAACCACGGCGTCGTCCGTGACGGTCACCTCCATGTCGATACACGGAGTCCCCCTGCGGGGGGGGCCATCGCGAGGTTGGAGGATGGACGCTCGGCGCTGCTGCGCATTCCGTGGCGAACGGCCGCGAGCAGACGGCAGGGCGTGGTGGCGCCCGAGGCCGCCGTCTTCCATCTTCCACGCACCCTCACCGTTGTGGCGCAGGAGAGGAGCGACGGATCGCCTGCAGAAGGCATCGACATCCGCGTGTATCCCAGGCGCACCGCGGCATTCCATGGTGGCTGCACCGATGACCAAGGTAGGGCCACTTTCGAAGGCCTCCCGGCCGCGGAGTATGAGGTTGGGCTTAGCCCCAACTCCGAGCTGGTCGAGGCGCGCCGTCGCGGGCTTCTGGTCAGGCGCCACAGAGTCGACTTGCGATCGGTGATGGAGCAGGAACTCGTTGTCGAGGTTCCGCCACGCGCCGAGGCGCGCATTCAGGTTTCGACAAACGGTATTCTCGGATTCCCGCCGGGCCTGCAGATCGAGGCGCGTATCTTGCCCGAGGGCGCGGCTTGGATTCCTCTTCGGTCGTACCGGCTCGATCGCGCTTCATCCGAGATCGTGTTCGTCACGCGGCTACCCAATGGCGATAGTACGCGTGACGGGACTACGCCGAAGATCGAGGTGCGCGTCGGCGGGCATGGCTTCGCTCCGCAGGACGTCGTCTTGTCGCCGACGCCCTCAGGCGGCGGCCTGAGAGGAAGTGTAGGGCTCGGCCGCCCTGGGAAGGTCCGCGTCAAGATCAGCGGGTGGGACGGCCGCGAGAAGCCGCGCCTCCAGCGTCTGGCGGAGGACGGCTCCTGGCAAACGGCGCGTCGCGCCCCAGGCGTTGCCGTGAACGGCGAAGACGGACATCTCTTCCGCTTGCTTCCTCCGGCGCGCTATCGCATCTATCTGTGGCAGCCTCATGTGACCAGTACGCCGTTTGTCGTCACTTCCTCGGAAGTTCCGATCGACATCCAGTGGGACTTGGCGAACATGGGCTGGGCCGAAGGCGAAGTCGAACTTCCCGAGGGCATTTCGCCAGAAGGCCTGGAGGTGATCGTGAGCGGGGAGCCAAGGCCGCACTCGTGGGTGCCTGCGAGGACAATCGGAACGCGCTTCCGGGTCCGGATACCAGGTGATCATCCGGTCGAACTGACGGCGCGGCATCCGCTGTGTGAGCCGCATGACGTCGCAGGCAAGGTGACGGTATCCGCGCCGTGCTCGGATCTTCGCATTCGAATGATCGCCGAACGACGGTAGGCGAGACGAGAGTCTTGCGCATGTGCGTGACCACCATCGGCGCCCGGAGGGCGCAGGCGGCGTGGCTGTATCGGACGCCGCTATGTGGCCTTGCCTCCGAGCTCACGGACCCTGCGCCGCCGCTGTCCCACCCACCACACGTATTCTGCCACTCTCCTCAGCGTTGTCTCCGCGCTCGGTCCGTCCACGACCCCGTCGAGGACGGCCTCTTGGATGTCCGGCGCGAGATGTAGCAGCCGCATGACCTGCGTCACCCGTGCCCGCGACACCCCGACGAGCCGCGCGACGTCGGCCTGGTCCCGGACGGCCCCCGATCGGATCAGCCCCTGCCAGTGGTGGGCGAGGGCCAACACGCGCGCCACCCGGGGGACCCGCTCGGTGGGCGGGGATGTGGGCGCATCGGGGCCGCCGGCCGCCACCGGGGCGCCCATGGCGGCCCCACGGCGCCGGTCGCCGTGTCGAGGGGGCATGCGGATGGTCACCTCGCCGCTCATGCCTCGATCTCCTCAGCCAGTGTGCGGATCCCGGTCGCCCGGAAGGCCACGGTCGCCGTCCCCGCTGCCCCGTCGAAGCCGATGCCCTGGATGAGTAGCTTCAGGATGCGTGCCTGCTCCTGGGCGTGGAGCACCTCCCACACGGGATCGAAGAGCGTGAGGGCGCGACTGAGGTCGGCGGGATCGACGGCGGGGTCCTGCCTGCGCACCTGGTCGAGCGCCCGGGCCTGGAGTTTCGGATCCCGACCGATCGTCCGGATCCGCTCGATCACCAGGGACTCGATCTCGTGCGTGCGCACGGACGGGTGCGGACACGCGCGCCAGTTCTCCTTCTGCGCGCGCCGGCACAGGTAGTAGCGGTATACCTTGTTCCCCCGCTTCGTGTAGCCGGTGGTCATCGCGGCATCGCAGGGTGCGCAGCGCAGCAGCCCCGAGAGGAGCGCGGGGCTGGACCGACCTCCTCGGGACTTGCCCTGCTTGCGGGAGGCCCGTGCGAGGAGGTTCTGCGCGTGGGTGAAGACGGTCGGGTCCACGATCGCG
>JAUXCH010000918.1 GCA_030618975.1 Planctomycetia bacterium | reverse complement strand
CATCGACCCCACGGGCGGCGGTCCCTGCCACGGCGCGGCCATCGCCGCGTTCGCCGCGTGCCCCGCCGAGGTCTACGTCGTGCTCGGCACGGCGCACGCGGGCCTGCACCGCCCGTTCGCGTTGACGACACTCGACTTCGACACGCCGCTCGGCGTGCTGGCGACGGACCGCGGCCTCGTCGAACGCCTGGCCGCGCGCAGCGGCGGGGGTCTGCTCGACGACGAGCTGGCGCACCGGACGGAGCACAGCGTCGAGTTCCAGGCCGTCTGGTTGAAGGCCGTCCACGCGGATCGGGAGAATCTCCGCATCGTTCCCGTGCTGGTCGGCTCCCATCACGGGCGCATCCTCGAGGGGTCGTCCCCGCGCGAGGACCCCGAGGTGATGGACTTCGTGGCGGCCCTGCGCGAGCTCCGCGAGGAGTACGGCGACCGGCTCGCAATCGTCGCGTCGGTCGACTTCGCGCACGTGGGCCCGCAGTACGACCAGCCTCAGGCCCCGGACGCCGAGGCGCTGGAGCGCATCATGGAGGCCGATCGTCGGCTGCTCGCCGACGCCCAGGCCCTCGACGCCGGCGCCTGGTTCACGCACCTGCACGAGGAGCAGAACGAGCGCAACGTCTGCGGCGCCGCGCCGACGTGGACGCTGCTCGAGACGCTCGCGGGCGCCCCTCTCGAGAGCCGGCTCCTCCGCCACGACGCGTGGGAGATCGACCCGACGAGCGGGTCCCACGTCACCTTCGCCGCCGTCTCCTGGCGCTCGGAGGGCGGCGATGCCTGACGTCGACCGGCCCCGCGGAGCCGAGCAGGCGCTCGCGGGAGAGAAGGCGCTCGTCACCGGCGCCTCGCGCCGCCTCGGACGGCGGATCGCCGAGCGCCTCGCCGACGCGGGCGCCGAGGTGGCCCTCCACTACCGGACCGACCGGGCGGGCGCCGAGGAAACCGCCGAGGCGATCGGTGCGTCGAGCCCCGTGCTCCGGGCCGACCTCTCCGATCCGGACGAGGCGGCCCGCCTCGTGGAGGAGGCCGATCAGGCGCTCGGCGGCCTGACGCTCCTCGTCAACAACGCGGCAACGTTTCGCCGCACGCCGCTCGAGTCGATGGACGCCTCGGATTTCGACACCTTCATGAGCGTCAACGCACGCTCCGTGTACGTGCTCTCGCTGGTCGCCGGCCGGTTGTTCAAGGCCCGCGGCCGCGGCGCGATCGTCAACCTCGCCGACGTCGCGGGCCTCGTCCCCTGGCCGGGGTTCATCCCCTACAGCGCCAGCAAGGCGGCCGTCATCAGCCTCACGAAGGGCTTCGCCAAGGCGCTCGCGCCCGAGGGGCGGGTGAATGCCGTGGCGCCCGGCCCCGTGCTGCCCCCGGTGGGCGAACCGTCCGAGCAGGGCGAGCAGGCCGTCGCAAAGACGCTCCTGAAGCGCTGGGGCTCCCCCGACGACGTCGCCGCCGCGGTGATCTTCCTCGCGACGGCGCCCTACGTGACGGGACAGGTGCTGCCGGTGGACGGGGGCCGCAGCGTGAATGGGTAGTGGGCGTGCGGGGCCGGACGTGGGCTTGGAGAGCGGCTGAACGCGGGGGGGATCAGCAACCGGCCGAGGGCCGATCCGCGCCATCCTCACTCCGGGTCCACCAATGCCGCAACTCGAGCCGAGGCTTCCTGCATCACGTGATCGGGGACCGAACCCAGTCGCGTGGCGTCTCGAACCCGCCAGTCGAGGCTCTTGATCTGATCACACAGGATCGCACCCACGACCTCGAGACCTTCGGGTAGCTCGACTTCGAACGGGTAGCCCTTCACCCGTGAGGTGATCGGACAGACGAGAGCGAGCCCCACCTTGCGATTGTAGGCCTTCGGCGAAACGACGAGTGCCGGACGACGTCCAGCCTGCTCGCTCCCAGCTTGAGGGTTGACCTGCAGCCAAACGACGTCGCCCCGTTCCGGGACGAACCTCCCCGCCACTACCAGACTTCCCGGCCGACAGGGGTGCCGGTATCGACCTCGTCGTGGAGGTTCTTCGCGGTGACGCGCCGTAGAAGCTCTTGCAGTCTGT
>JAUXCH010000025.1 GCA_030618975.1 Planctomycetia bacterium | reverse complement strand
GGTCCCCTCCGACTTGGCGAAGCGTCCACCTTTCCCTACCATGTCCCGCGGAGGTTGGGCGTTGCTCGCGAGCAAGGATTCGCGTGAACCTCTCCGGCAGGGCCCGTCCAAAGGCAAAGTCCTTAGGAGTAATCGCGAGATGACCAAGTTCCGATACGCGCTGCTGATCGCCCTGATGGTCGGTAGCTTCGCCCTGGCCGGCTGCAGTTCGTGCCCGAACCCCTGCAACCAGCCCAACCCCTGCGCAGATCCCTGCGCGAACCCCTGCAACCAGCCGAACCCGTGCGAGCCGTGCCCGAACCCGTGCAACGAGCCCAACCCGTGCAACCCGTGCGCGGACCCCTGTGCTCCGGCTCCGTGCCCGCCCCCGTGCCCGGCCCCTTGCCCGGCCCCTTGCCCTGCCCCTTGCCCGCCCCCCTGCGGCTACTAGGCAGGACATAGCATCAGCAGGGGTTCGCAGTCGACCTGGTTCGGCTGCGGATCCCGATACCGCCGAGGCCGCGAGTGGGTAGGGAGGTCCGCTCGCGGCCTCGTTGCATCCAGAGACAAAGACGTGGAGGACAGAACGATGCTCCGGAGACTCATCCTGATCGCGGTGCTGCTCGGCGTCGTCGGCTTCGTGGCCGCCTGCGCCTGCAACAACCCCTGCAACCAGCCGAATCCCTGCAACCAGCCCAACCCCTGCAACCAGCCGAACTCCTGCAACCCCTGTTAGCACGGACTCGGCCACGCGTCACCGCCGACGGCGCCCAGCGCAGTGCGACGGGCGGTGACGGGATCCCCACCACCTCCGTGCGCTGAGGAGGTGGTCGGGGTGGCGGGATTCGAACCCGCGACTGGTAGCTCCCAAAGCTACCCCTCTACCACTGAGGTACACCCCGATCGGCCGTTGGCTCCCACGTGGGCGAGCCCGGCGCGCGGGCCATGGTACACGGTGCCGACGCGACCTCCGACAGGACTCGCGGCGGCTTCGGCTCGGCCCCCCCATCCTTCCTGTCCCGCGGCTCAGGTCGGTTCCTCGATCACGCGCACGTCGAGATCGCAGGTCGCGATCCACCCCTTCTCCAGAACGAGCGACCCGGGCGTGCGGGGCTGGCGAACGCGAGTCTTCACGCGGACGCCCTGAACTCGGCGAGGGCCACCCCCAGGGCATCGCCGTCCAGGGTACCCGCCGCGAGTCGTCGCCGTGCCCCGGTCGCGAGGACGATCGACGTCAGCCGCGTGCACCGCTGCGACACGTGCAGCGGCTGGATGCGCTGCGCGGCGCGCCGGTGGAAGCGGCCCTCGTGGAACGGCGCGCCCAGCACGAGTCGGGGCTCGTCGGTCACGTCGCGACCGCGGGCCCGCACGGCGAGGTCACGTGCCACGAGCAGGAAGGCGTCCGCGAGCGACCGGTGACGTTCGCAGATCTCGACGACCTTCCGGGCCTCGGCCGACGGCCCGGCCGCAAGGCGTGGCGAGAGGATGACGCCCGCCACGAGAACGCCAGCGAGGGTGCGGACCTGGCGCACGGGAGCCGGCTCTGCCGAACGGCGGGGCTGCCAGGCGTGGACCCCTCTCGCAGTAGGATCTCGCGGTGCCGCCTCCGATCGAAACCCGCCCGCGCCCCCATCCGGCTGCGGGCGGCTTCGTGCTCGCAGTTCTCCTCACCACCGTGACGCTGTTCGTTCTCGCCAGCCCACACGACGAGGAGAACGGGCTCGAACCCCTCGGCCCGCCGCCGCCCGAGCTCGACCTGGGCACGTTCGTGGTCGGCCCGGAGGTCGTCACCGACGGGGATACGCTGCGCCTCCCCGACCGCGGCCCGGTACGCGTGCTCGGTGTCGACTGCGAGGAGCTCTTCAAGTCGCCGCGCACGCGCGAGGAGGCGGAACGTGACTTCGCGGCGTACACGCGAGCGCGTCGCGGCGACGCGGCCGTGCCCGTGAAGTTCCCAACGCCCGCGGGAGAAGCTGCCCGCGACGCGGCACGCGCCCTGGTGGCGACCGCGGGGCAGGTCCGCCTGGAGCGCGACAGCGTGATCGCAAGCGACGTCGACAACTACGGCCGGACGCTCGCCCACGTCGTCCTGCTCGGGCCCGAGGGAGACGTCCTTCTCTCCGAGGCCCTCATCGAGCAGGGCCACTCCCCGTACTTCGTCAAGTACGGACGCAGCCGGCGCTTCGATCGTCGTCTGGCGCGTGCCGAGAAACGCGCCCGTGCCCGGCGCCGCGGCATCTGGTCCGAGACCGGGCCCGACCACTACCCGGACTACGAGGAGCGCCTCGACTGGTGGCACGCCCGGGCGGACCAGGTGGACCGGTGGCGGGCTCGAGAGGACGCTCCCGGGCACGTGTCGCTCGACGACCCGAGCGCGGACGCACGCCTGCGCGGTCTGGTCGGCCGGGAGGCCACCGTGTTCGGCCTGCTGCGGGCCCGCAAGGACGAGGGCCTACCGCGCATCCTCTGGCTTCGGCACCTCCCGCGGCTCGACTTCCCGGTGGTCCTCTTCGACGTCGCAGTCTGGGACGGTCTCGACCACGAGGCCCTCCGCCACCGCTTCGTGACGGTGACCGGGAACGTCACGCTGTACCGGAACCGGCCCCAGATCCTTGTCGAACGTGCTACACAGATAGGAACGAACTAGGGCCGACGGAGATCAAACGACCATGGCTCGTACCCCCCTCCTCCCGATTCTCCTCGCACTCCTCCTCCTCGCTTCGTGCGGGAATGGCGCCACCTCGTCCGCGCCGGCACTGCCGGAGGACAACTTCACCTACGCCGTCTCCCACATCCTGATCCTCTTCGACGAGCAGAACCCCTCGGCCATGGTGGCCAAGGTCATCCAGACTCTCGAGGAGCTGCGCGCCGGAACGCCGTTCGACGAGGTCGCCAGAAGCAAGTCCGACAACGAGAAGACCGCCGCGCGTGGAGGATGGCTCGGATTCCTGCGCCCGGAGAAAAAGGACTCGTTCGCGGGAGCCGTGCAGGCCCTTCCGCCCGGCCAGTACGGTGGTCCCGTCGAGACGGAGAAGGGCGCGCACTTCGTCTACCGCCACACGTTCCAGGAAGCTCGAGAGATCGAACGGGGCCTCGTCATCCCCGCCTACGGGTTCTTCATCCCGTGGGGAGAACACGGGGAGGAACCGTCGAAGGCCGACGCGGAAGCCAAGGCCAGGGAGGCGTGGGACAAGGTCCAGAAGGGCGAGCTCACGCTGGAGGACGCGGCTCTCCGGTATTCGACCGTGCCGTCCCCGCGCTCCGACTTGTTCATTGCCAACGCGCACGACGACGGGGGACAGAAGGGCATCTACGGAATCGTCAGCCAGGCGCAGCCTGGAGAGCTAGCCCCCGTCGGCGAGGTTCCCGGCGCGTTCGTCGTGGCACGTCGCGGTGTGTACCTCCGCTCGCAGATCCGACACATCCTCATCCAGCACGTGGAGACCCCGAACCGGGCGCTTTCCGTGTCGCGGACCAAGGCGGATGCCAAGGCCCTGGCCGAAAAGGTCTTCGCGGAAATCGGCGGCGACACGTCGAAGTGGGCGGAAGCCGTCCGCCGCAACAGCGACGAGATCAGCACCGTCGCCACCCAGGGGTGGATCGGAGCCATCACGAACGGCCAGCTCATCCCCGAGATGGAGGCAGCCATTCTCGCCACGGAGCCGGGCCACATCGCGAGCGAGGTCGTGGAGTCCCGAGAGGGCTTCCACATCCTGTACCGCATGAACTGACCTGTTCCATCCACTCCGGCGGCGTCCTGTCCCGCCACGCCGCCGCGCTATACTCCGCCGAACAACGTGGAACGCGCGCCCCGGTAGCTCAGCTGGATAGAGCACCGGATTTCTAATCCGAAGGTCGCAGGTTCGAGTCCTGCCCGGGGTGCCACGCTCCAGCGCGGAAGGGACGTTCGGCCGCATCACAAGGCCACCCAAGACTCCTGGCCCATACACCTGGCCAAGTATTCCTGCGGCGCCGCCTCGTCGGCAAAGGCTCGCGTCCAAACGACGACCGCGGCCGCTGTGTCGCTATCGGGAACGAAGGCAATCGTCGTCATGGCGTCCACTCTCCCTACACGAAGCCCGTGAACGGCCGACGCACCAGTCCGGCGTACACCCAGTTCACCAGTGTCGGAAAGTCCCAGACCGGGCGACGCACGGCGGCCTGGATGGCGTGGCCATGGGGCGCCAGCTCAGTGCATTCCAGCAGGATGACGGCGATGCTCGGATCCTGCTCCACCATTCGCTTCGCGACGGTCGTCAGCTGCTCCTCGAGCTTTCCCGGGTCGTAGCGGCCCTCGGTGTTCAGGATCCTCTGCATCTCGGTCTCGCCCTCGGCCCCGACGATGACCACGCGTCCCCGGTCGATCACGCCGCACTTCTCGAGCGCGGGAGCGGCCGTGAGCTTCGGTCCGTCCGCGGTGATCACTCCGACCTTCTGCGAGGATCCGATCGAGGTGAGGAGGTTCGGGATCTGGAGCAGACTGGAGGAGAAGAACGGCACCGTGATCGCCTCCGCGACCTCGGGTTGGTAGTTCGCAAAGAAACCGCAGTTCCCCATGACGGCACGCACGCCCTGGCGCTCGAGCTCCCGGGCCGCCCCGATCGCGCGCTGGATCACCTCGGGGTGGGGCTCGGAGGAGACGACCATCTCCCCGCTCACCTCCATGGGCTGATAGAGCAGCGCAAAGGGGAACGTGCAGGCGTTCCCCATGTTGCCGGGCACCATCGGGATGTTCGCCTTCAGCTGAATGACACCAACGGCGGCGCCGCCGACTCCACGGCCCTCTCGCCAATGGACCTCGCCGTCGCCGTAGCCGACCTGTTCCGTGACCCACTCCCTGGAATCGCTCTGCTTCTGCACGTTCTGCTCCTCGCACACTCAGCCGTCGGCGAGGCACTCCACGGCAATCACGGGAAGACGGAGGTCGAACAGGGTGGCGAGCACCCCGGCCAGGTCCGCCTGGTCCAGCAGGCGGCCGACCAGGATGGTCTCCGGCCCGCTCCCGTCGCCGGGCGACTCGCTGATGCTCAGTCCTTCGAACCGCCCCGACTGCTGCGGGTCGAGGCAGCCTCGAACGCGAATCCGGTAGACAGCGGGGCCGGACCTGGGCTTCGAATCTGCCATCGACGCGACACTAGGGTGAACCATCCGCGGGCGCATGAGTCGCCATGACCCAAAGAGGTACCCATTCGTGGCGGAGCCGCCGCACTACACCGGCAGCATCCCCAGGCCTTGCGCCTTCGCAACCGCTTCGCGGCGCCCGTGAACGCCCAGCTTGGAGTAGATGTTCTCCGTGTGACGCCGGACGGTCGCGGGCGCGATGTAGAGGCGCGCCGCGATCTCCTTGTTCGTCAACCGCTCCGCGAGCAGGCCGAGTACCTCCAACTCCCGCTCGGTGAGCGGATCGAGCAGCATGCGACGACCGGTGGAAGCGGCGCGCGCGCCCCGGGTGGGCGTGTCGGTTGACTCGATGGCCTGGAAGGCGGTCAGGATGCGCCCCACGTACTTGAGCCCCTCGGGGTCTACGGATACGCGGTTGAGCACCGGCACGAGCGGCGGTCCCAGGTCGGCGAACAGGCGCAGCCACCCGCCCGGCAGGGCGAGGCGGATCGCCTCCTCGAGCCGGGCATCGGCATCCTTGCGGTCGCCCTTCGCCTCGTGGACCAACGCCTGCAGCGCCAGCACCTCCGTCCGGAACCGGATGTTGTGTGTGCTCTCGAAGAACGCGTAGAGACGCGCCAGCAGGGCCTCCGCCTTCGCGAGGGCGTCGGGGGTGCCCTCCTGCAGCCATATGCGGGCGACCGTCGTCTCGGGGACGGAGAAGTGGTAGCCGGCCGTGGTCTGCCCCGTCTCGAACGCGTGCGCCCAGCGGACCGCCGACGCGACACGGTCCTGACGGAGGTCGAGTGCGGCCTGGAGCGCCTGCACGTGCGGGAGGTAGGTCGTGTTGCCCGCCCGCAGGAGGTGTTCGCTGAGCGCATCGACAAGACGACGGGCCACCTCACTTCGCCCCCCCGCCTCGTGGATCAGGGCTGACGCCTCCACGCTCATGAGGTGCATGAAGAAGCTCGGCCCGTGCGGATCGTCGGCCACCGGGCGGAGCGCCGCGGCGGCGGATTCGAGCTCGTTGAGGTGGTACAGCGCGGCGCCCTGGAAGTAGTGCGCCATGGTGGTCGTCTCGGGGAGCGAGTGCTCCCGGCCCACCTCTCCCATCGTGCGCGCCGTGCGGACCAGGCCCTGGAGGTCCGCATCCATCCACTGCATGAACGCCAGTGTCTGGAGAAGTCGCCCGTGATACGTCGGAGCCTTCGTCGCATCGCGCTGCAGCGCGTCGTACAGCATCTCCAGGCCCTGCTGGACCCTCCCGACCATCTGCTGTGCCGCGCACAGGGTCATCATGACGTTGGCGCGTTCGCTGCCGGCCTCCTCCGGCAGGAGAGCGAGTGCCTGCTCCGCATCCGTCAGCGCGTCCTCGCCGCGGGCCTGGTGATAGCGAAGCAGACAGCGGAACGCGAGGACCTCGCCGAGGCGCCGGCTGTCGTCGGGATCCAGGGACTCGCGCGACGCCAGAAGCGCCTCGGCGCGGTCCAGCGACTCGCCCATTTCGTTGAGGTGCCCGCGCTTGTCGCACGAGCGTGCCTGGAGGATGAGCAGGTCCGGATCCGCGTCGACGATCTGCGCCGAGAGGAGACTCAGCCAGTGGTGGATGCGGGACCACTGCTCCCCCTCCACGTAGGGATGGCGTCGGCGGACGATGAGACCTCCCGCCTCCCCGGGCTCCCCGATCTCGAGCAGGTGGTGCAGCGCCTCCTCGAGGAGTCCCTCCGTCTCGAGCCAGCGCGCGGCCGCTCGATGCAGCGCGGCGACGTCGTCGGCCGAGGCCCTCTCCTTCAACTCGTGTCGCAGAAGGTCCTGGAAAAGGTGGTGGAACCGGTACCACTGGCCGCGCTCGTCGAGCGCCACGGTGAGCAGGCCGGACGTCTGGAGTTCCTGCACGAACTCCTTGCCGGAGGGGAGCAGCTCCTCGACGCCCCGAATCGCTTGGCAGACGGCCTCGCAGAGTGGCGCGCAGAAGCGGTCGAGGATCGAGGTGGCCTCGAGACACGCCCGCATCCCGGGCGGCTGGTGTGTGAGGATCTCCTCGAGGAGGTACTCCTGCAACTGGACCGGGTCGCCGGCGATGCCCTCTGTGACCTGGCCTGCATCGGGGTGGTGCCGAAGGACCAGGGCCGTGAGGCGCAGACCCACCGGCCACCCCTCCGTGACCCGATGCACCCGCGCCACGGCCTCGGGCTCGATGCGACGCCCGAGCGCGCGCTCGAAGAACGCCGACGTCTCGGACTCCGTGAGTTGGAGGTCCTGGACCCGGAACTCGTTCATCAGACGCCCAGCCCGCAAGCTCCGGTGCTTCAGCGGCGGGTCGCGCCGCCCCACGATCACGAGGTGAAGGCCGCGTGGCGGGTGCGCGAGCACGTCGTTCAACACGTCGTGGACCGCGCTCTCCCGGAGGCGGTGGTAGTCGTCCAGGACGAGGAGCAGTTCTTCCCCCAGGTCGTCCAGGTCGTTGATGAGCTGCGCCGCCAGAACTCGGGGGGAGGGGAGGTCCGGAGCGCGCAGGAGACCCAGGGTCTCGCCACACGCATCCGCGTAGACGGTCCGCACCGCGGCGATGAGGTAGCAGAGGAAGGACCGCAGGTCCGCGTCCTCCTCGTCGACCGCAAGCCACGCTCCGGGCGCCGCGGACCGCTCCAGCCACCGGGAGACGAGGGTGCTCTTCCCGTACCCGGCGGGCGCCGACACCAGCGTGAGAGGGAGCCGGCGTCCGTCTTCGAGCCGCTCCAGCAGCGCGTCGCGTAGCACCACGTCCCGCGCCACCTGCGGCCGGTGGAGCCTCGTGCGAAGGATGGGAACGGGGTACTTGGTGTCGGGCACGTACGAGGCAGGCTCCGGCCGGGTCGGACCCACGATACCCGCTCCAGTACGCCGGGGCAGGTCTCCGCGGCTGGCTCCGGCCGCGAAATGGGTAGCGGAATGGGTCACCGGTGCTCATGCGCCCCGAGGCAGACCTCTCCATACTCGCCGCACGAACCTGGCGATAGGAGAAGCCGTGGCCCGGGACAAGCACGACGTAGTGGTCATCGGTGCGGGGATCGTCGGCCTCGCGACGGCCTACGAGGTGGCCAAACGAGGCCTCACGGTACTGGTGGTCGACGATCACCAGCCCGGATGGGCGGCCTCCACGGGCAACGCCGGCATGGTCTACCCTGCGGCGGGGGAGCCGATGGTCAACCCCCACCACATGAAGGCCGGGATCGGCTGGGTGCTGACCCGCGGGGGCCAGAGTCCCCTGCAGTTCTCGCTCCTGAAGCTGCCGAGCATCATGGGGTGGGGCTTCCGCGCGCTGTTCGCGTGCACCCAGGAGAACCACACCCGGGGCAAGGCGGCGATGCAGGTGCTGGGCGCGGATGCCCTGCAGCAGTTCGAGACCTACAAGCAGGACGGCGTCGAGTACGAGGAGCATCCGGGCGGATTCCTCTCCTGCTTCATCAAGGAGAAGGAGCTTGAGAAGATCGCGACGGCCTTCAGCGGCGCTCCAGGCGTCGAGATCCTGACGGGGGATCAGGCGCGGGAGGGCGAGCCGCTCCTCGGCGACGACATCGTGGGCGCGGTCCAGCTGACCGAGGGATTCACGAGCGTCTACCCGCCGACCGTCTGCACAGGCCTGGCCCGTCGACTGCTGACGATGGGCGTGGATCTTCGAACCGACGTCCACATCACGGGCGGCGTCCGGGACGGGAGCATCCTGAAAGCCCTCGAGACCTCGAGCGGTGCGACCCTCGCCGCGGACCACTTCGTGCTGGCCGCGGGCGGCTGGAGCGGGAAGCTCGCCAGGAAGCTCGGCAGCAAGACCTCGATCACGGGCGGGAAGGGCTACGCCATCACGATCGACGATCCCTCGGCGAAACCGGGCCAGACGCTCTTTCTGAACGAGTACGAGGCGGTGGCCATCCCCTTCGACGGGAAGATCCGTTTCACCGGCTTCCTGGAGCTCTCGGGGGTCAACATGAAGATCCTGCCGCGGCGCATCCGTGCCCTGCGGAAGGTCGCGGCGCGCTACCTGAAGCAGGTGCCCGAGGGCAAGACGGAAGTGCACTGGACGGGCATGCGGGCCTGCACGCCGGACGGTGTACCGGCCATCGGCAGGATGCCGAAGCTGGACAACCTGTGGCTCGGGAGCGGGCACTGGCACTTCGGGCTGACCCTCGCACCGCCCACGGGACTCATGCTCGCGGAGTTGATCACAACGGGCGAGTCGACCGTCGACGCCGGGCCCTTCGATCCGCGCCGGTTCTAGGAGGTCAGGATGACGCGCACCCTGCACACTGCCGCGCTGGCGGCCATCGCATGTGGTCTGCTTCTCGCGAGGACCTCGTTGGCGCGCGCCGAAGAGCCCGACTGCATGGGCTGCCACGCGGACGACGCACGCGCCTCGGAGGGCGTCAAGATCCTGGACGGCGACAAGCTCGCCGCCAGCGTGCACGCGACCGTGAGCTGCACCGACTGCCACCACGGCGCGGGGCCCGATGCGTTCGCCCAGGCGCCCCACACGCTCGACGCGCAGAAGCCCGTCGCGCGCTGCGAGGACTGCCACGCTGACGACTACCCGGGCATTTTTGCGGAGCACGCAGCGAGCGTGCATGCGACGGCACACGAAACGTGGCGTTGCGTGCGCTGCCACGACCCGCACACGATGCCCCAGGGTCTCACCACCCTGCCCCGGGAGGAGCGTACGCGGTGGGCGAACGTGCGTTGCCTCAAGTGCCACCGCGAGGCCGTGTACGCGAAGGTCGGAGCCGACGCCCAGAAGCTCGCGACCTCCCACGACTGGCTCCCAGGCAAGGAGGGGCACGCGAAGATGCGTTGCGTCACCTGCCACACGCCGATCGAGGACGAGCACGACCACCGGATCGTGCCCGCGGCCCAGGCCACGCGCGACTGCATGGCCTGCCACCAGGAAGACGCGGCGCTCGTGCGCAAGTACCTGCCTCCCGACGATCGCTCGACATGGGTGACGAACGCGGTGCTCTTCGAAGACGCGTACGTCCCGGGCGCCGTCCGGCATCGCCTGGTCGACAGGATCCTCGTGTGGCTGGCGATCCTCGCGCTGGCGGGCATCGCGTTCCACACGGGGCTGCGCATCCTCACAGGCCTGGGCGGCAAGCGCGTGCCGTCCACGGTGCACAAGGAGTACCTCTACTCGGGCAGCATCCGACTATGGCACTGGTCGAACGCGGCCCTCTTCCTCCTCCTCGCTCTCAGCGGATTCCGCATGCACTTCGGAGAGCAGGCCGGACCCTGGCTGTCGTTCGAGACAGCCTTCAACGTCCACAACCTGGCCGGCGCCGCGCTGGTCCTCGTGGCGATCTTCTTCTTCGTCTCGAACCGGATCACCGGCAACCGCAGGCAGTACACGAGGGACCATCCCGCGGGCTTCCGGGGTCTGCTCGTCCAGGCACGGTGGTACCTCTTCGGCATCTTCAAGGGGGAACCCCACCCCTACCACGCGTCGAAGGAGACCAAGTTCAACCCGATGCAGCGGGTCGCGTACCTGAGCGTGATGTACCTGCTCTATCCGCTGCTCGTGCTGACCGGCGTCGTCCTTCTGTTCCCGGGCATCCTCCCCGAACGACTTCTGGGACGACCCGGCACCTGGTGGGTCGCCGCGGCACACTACGTCCTGGCCGCGTGCGGCACCCTGTTCCTGATCGTGCACCTCTACCTCGGCACCACCGGCGACCGCCTGGGCTACCTGCTGTCGGGCATGATCACGGGCTGGCACAAGCGTCTCGTCACGAAGAAGGACGACGGAGCGTCGCACTAGACGGACCCGGGGGACTCCCATGCCCGAATCGCTCGAGCACCTGTCTCCGATCATCGCGGTCATCGGCATCGCCGTCCTGGCCTACGGCGTGCTCCTCAGCACGATCCGCATGATCGCGATCGAGGTCCGCGGACTCCGGGGCGGGAACGTGCGCACGTGGCGTTCCGAGCTCCGGCAGAGCCTCGGCTACTACCTGGGCCTCGGACTCGAGTTCCTGATCGCGTCGGACATCATCGAGAGCATCTTCAAGCCGAGCCTGGACGAGCTAGCGCACCTCGGGGTCATCGTCGTCATCCGGACGGTGATCTCGATCTCCCTGAACTGGGAGCTTGCCCAGGAGCGCGAGCACGCGCGCGAAGAAGCCGCGTGCGCCGCGTCCTCTTCCAGTGTGGGGAAATCATGAGAGGTCTTCGCCAGGCGGCTCTCCTCTGCGGCACGCTGATCCTCGTGCACGCCGCGACCGCGCCGATCGGGGCACGAGCCGAGGTGGCGCCCCGCGCGACCCACGCCGCCGTCCCGCTCGAGCACAGGACCTGGGAGCAGACGTCCCTTCCGCGATCCGCGGCGCGCCCAGGCCGCGCGTTCGCCCGCGTAGGCGTTCGCCCAGCCCACCGCACGAGCGCTTCGAGTTGGATGCGCGTGGCCGCAGGCGAGGCGGCGGCTGGGGACTCGGCGGCCCGATCGGTCCTGCATGCAGCCGACGCTTCGCTGGACCGCTTCCACCTCACCTCGATCCGGCTGTGGCTCTATCGGAACTTCCTTCCGGACAGCAAGCACAACGACATCTTCGGAGTGGCGATCCGCAGCGCGTGGGGCATCGGCCGCTTCGACTTCTCGAACGTCACCTACTTCGAGCTCGCGGACTACCAGGAGTCCGTGCCCGGACGGCCGTTCGGCAACGCGCAGCCTCTGCCTGGCGGCGGGACGGGACTCACCGATCTGCTCAGCGGCTTCTTCGTCTCCCCCAAGCGGGCCCAACACGGGGCGCATCACTTCGCGGCGGGATTCGCCCTGAACGTCCCCAGCGGAACCGATGCCGCCCTCAGTAGCGGGAAGTGGATGATCGGTCCCGCCGTCGAGTACTCGTACCAGAGGGGGCGGTTCCTGGCCGCCTTCATCGGGATGCAGATCTGGTCCTTCGGTGGCGATCCCAACCGCGACTACGTCAGCCTCTTCATGATCAAGCCGGAGCTCAAGTACAACCTGGCTCCCAGGTGGAAGCTGGTCCACATGCCGTACGGCGTCAGCGTCTACTGGACGCACGACAGCGTAAAGAAGGTGTATCTCCCGCTCGGTGGAGGGGTGCAGTACGCGTTCAACATCGGGTCGCAGAAGATGGCGGCATCGCTCCAGGCGTTCAAGTACGTCCTACGCTCCGACAACGGCCCCGAGGCGGACATCCGCTTCATGCTGGAGTTCTCGTTCTGACCACCCCGCATGGCAGGAATCCAAGCCCCATTCGGTCCCCGCGGCACGAAGGGCCGACTCAGGAGAGATCCCGATGAAGATCCTCGTCAAGAACGTCCACGTCTTCGACGGCACGCGGAACGAGCTGACCGAATCGTCCAACATCGTCGTCGAAGACAACCTTGTGTCCGACGTCGTCCAGGACCCCGTCTCCGACGGAGGATTCGACGACGTGATCGACGGCCGCGGGTTCTGGGCGATTCTGCTCCGGCGGGACGACGCGACCGAATCTGGCAAGGCACGCGTTCAACCGGTCGGTGCGAGTCGTCCGACCGCACGCCGGTCGCCGAGTGACTGCGAGACGGGTCTCCACGATTGACCAGGATCGCTCGCAGAGGTAGAGGACAGGATCTGCAGGCCGTCAGGGAGGGAGTTCAGCATGCCCCGGTCCATTCTTGGGTTCACGTTCTGCCTGTTGCTCGCCGCCTGCACGCAGGCCGGGCCGGGCACGATCTCTCGCGACCGCTTCGACTACGGCAACGCGATCGCGAGTTCCTGGAAGGAGCAGACGCTCCTGAACATCCTGCGCATCCGGTACAGCGAGGTTCCCATCTTCATGGAGGTCACCTCGGTCATCAACCAGTACTCCGTGGAGGGCGAGCTCAGGGCCGGGGGGATCTACTTTCCGAACGTGAACGCGGAAGGCGACAGCGTGAACCTGGGCGCTACCGGGCGCTGGTCGGACAGGCCCACGATCACCTATGTGCCCCTGACCGGGGAGGCCCTGATGCAGCGCCTCATGAAGCCACTCGACCCCGCCGCAGTCCTCTTCCTGACCCAGGGTGGCTGGCCCGTGGACTTCCTGTTACCGCTCACCGTGCGAACCGCGAACGGCCTGCAGAACGTCTCGGGTTTCCAGGTGTTCCGAGAGTCCGGACAGCCCGAGTTCTTCCGCCTGGTCGAGATTCTCTCCAGTCTGCAGCGTTCCGGCGCGGTGGGGCTCAGGCTGGAGAGGAAGGGGGAGGAGGAAACGGCGGTCATGTTCCTCCGGCGCAAGGGCGCCCCGGCCGGTGAGCTCGAAGAGCTTCGTGAACTGCTCGATCTCGATCCGGAGGCGGGCGAGTACTCGCTCGTGTACGGCTCCCTGCCGGTGAACAAGACCGAGATCGCCCTGCTCACGAAATCGGCGATGGAGATCATGGCCGAACTCTCCACCTGGGTGGACGTGCCGCCGGAACACGTCGCCGAGGGGCGGACGCGACCGACGCGGACGTCCGGCAGGATCGGCAAGTACCGCATCGATCCGCCCATCCGGGTCCACCACGGCTCGAAGGTTCCCGCGACCGCCTACGTCTCGACATGCTTCCGAGGAACGCGGTTCTGGATCGACGATCGCGATGCCGACTCGAAACTCACCTTCGCCTTCCTGCAGTTCATGTTCTCCCTCGTGGAGTCGGGCCGGAAGCAACTCTCGCCGGTGATCACGGTGGGCGCGGGAGGATGAGAACCCGAGATCTCCGCTGCGCCTCGTACGACCGCGCCCTCGTGCGGCGCGGCGACATCACTCTCTGGCTCGCTCCGGAGGCCATCTCGGCCTGGCGCCCGAAGCCGACGGGCCACCGCGGCGTCCAGCACCAGTTCTCGGATCTGGCGATCGAGACGGCGCTCACGCTCCGCCTCGTCTTCAACCTGCCGCTCCGCCAGGCCGAGGGATTCCTGCGATCGATCCTCCACCTCATGGACCTTGATCTCGAAGCCCCCGATCACACGACCCTCTCGCGCCACGGGCGACACCTCGACGTCCATCTTCGGGGGCAGGTGGGGAGGGACCCGCTTCATCTGGTAGTGGACAGCAGTGGCCTCGCGGTCTTCGGCGAAGGGGAGTGGGCCGCGATCAAGCACGGCGGAAGTGGAAAACGGGGCTGGCGCAAGCTTCACCTGGGCGTCGACGGGGCGGGCGTGATCGTGGCGCAGCAGCTGACCGAAGCGCATGCCGACGACGCGGCGACAGCACTGGATCTGATCGCCGCAGTCGACGGCAATCTGGCCAGCTTCACCGCAGACGGAGCCTACGACATGAGTGCCGTCTACGACGCCGCCGGAACACGTGGAGCGAGGGTCGTGGTTCCCCCCTCCACGACCGCGACCTCCTCGCGCAGGCCGAGGAGACGCTCGAGCCCTCGCAGCGTAGGGACCGGATTCGCCGCTGGGCGATTCATGCACCAACGCCATCACGAGCGACACCAGGACGCCGACCACGACGATGGCGAGGTCGAGGTCCAGATCCGTGACCGCCAACAGCGCGAGCGCCGGCCTCAGCACGAGCACGCCGGTGCAGAGCAGCGTCTGCCCGATGAAGAGAAGACTCGCCACGGTCCGGGCGCCGACGCCGAACCGTCGCTCCAGGTACTCGTACGCCGGGGTCAGGCGCAGCCGGGCGAAGAAGGACAGGAAGAGAGCGCACGCCACGAGGATCGCGGC
Source organism: Planctomycetia bacterium (assembly GCA_030618975.1). Lineage (GTDB taxonomy): Bacteria > Planctomycetota > PLA2 > PLA2 > JAEUHO01 > JAUXCH01. The sequence continues at coordinate 1,996 of JAUXCH010000025.1, read as the reverse complement.
GAGATCCCCGATCTGGAGCTGCAGGTAGCCCATCCCCTTCACGAATCCGTAGCCGGTGCCCCCGATCAGCGCGACACTGCTGAACGAGGTCGCGATGAGCGAGATCCCCACCGCCCACCAGCGCATCCGCCGGCCGCCGAGGAAGTAGTCCTCGGTCGTCTTCTGGCGACGGTTCGCCCACGCGCCGATCGCTACGACGACCGCCCCGTAGACGGCCACGACGATCCAGTAGGCGGGTGCGAGACGCGGCACGGCGCGGCGCGTATCCCGCGCAACCGACGCCGGAGATCCTCCCGTGACCTCCAAGGGCTAGCCTCCGGCGGGCTGGTACGAGGGTGGCTCATGCGCACAGGCGGTCGCTCGACCCGACGACTCCTACCTCTCCTCCACGCGCTTCTCCTCGCCCACTGCGGGACGTCCCCCTGCGCCCGTTCGCTGGCGGGCTTCCCCATGCACGACATGGCGCGGGGTCCGGAGGGCATCGCTTCCTCGTCCGACGCCATCCTGGCCGATCTCGAGCGCATCGAGGCGGCCATCGACGCGACGGATCCCGAGCCCGGAGGCACCCCGCACGTCCGGACCGTGGCCCTTCGCAAGCTCCTCGACGCCTACCTGTCCCTCTCCACCGAGGCCCTGTCGTACCGCGATCCGCCCGTCCTCGAGGATCCGCCCTATCCCCCGATCGTGCTCTACCCCCGGCTGACGGCGCCGGCGCTCCTCGAGCCGACGGACGTACGCACCGACCACGGCGTCGTGTCCTGCTGGATGGCCCCGATCGTCGTGAACCGGGACGCTCTCTTCTGGGACCTGTCCCCGGAGACGGTGTGGTTCGGCCGCTCCAAGCGCCGGCTGCTCTTCCACGAGCCGTTCGGGCACGTCTCGTCCTACCTCGTGCCCCACGGGGAGACGCGCCTGGACGCGCGCCGCCCCGTCCACATCGAGCCCTACCTCCACCACCTCGAACCGCTGGACGTCACGCTATCGGACGGCTCGACCTACAGCCTCCCCACGGTGGGGCCGCGCCGCGCCGGAGGCGTCTTCGTCCTCCCCGTCGACAACGCCGACGGGGTAACGCCGGGCTTCTACGACGTGCAGATGTTTCCGAAGGTGCCCGTGGACACCGACCGGCTGAAGACCGCCTGGGGACGATCGGTCGGTGACGCCCTGCGTCGCGGTGCCTGGTACGAGGTCCTCGACGGCGTGCGGGCCTTCCCAGGCGCGCGAGCGGCCGGCGGCGGACGCGCGGTGGAGCGCGACCTCCTGACCATGGCCGAGGGCATCGAGGCGTTCATCCCCACCCGCTTCGACCCCCTCCTCGACCCGATCCAGCACGCCTTCCAGCGGTGGTCGTGGCGCGCTCCCGATCCGGTCCACGCCGACAGCCTCGTGCCCGACGACGTGGTGTGCGCGCTCGGCCGTCTCCTTACCCGTAGCCACCAGCCCGTCCCCATGCTGCTGGAGGCGCCCGGTACCTCGGCGGACCCCTTCACCTTCGTGGCCGCCGGCGACCTGCAGTTCCACGACGAGCGCACGCACCTCCACCGCTTCCTGCGCTTGATCGACGCGCACGGCGACGGCCAACCGTCGGAGCTCGCCCATCTCCTTCCGCCCGATGTCCAGGCCCGCCTCCGCGACGTCAAGTTCGTGGTCATTGCCGGCGACCTGGGCGACGGCGCCGGCCTGAGTTCCACGCCCGCAGGGGCCATCGTTGCGGGCGTCGGCCTCACGCCTCCGCTCGCGCCCTACGACAAGGAGTTCCCCTTCGTTCGCGACGAGCTGGAGCGCGCCCGCGTCCCCTTCTTCGCCGTACCGGGCAACCACGACGGGTTCGCCACCTACGGCGGACTCCTCAACGCCGCCTTCGACATCTCGGGCGACGTGCTCAAGATGCCTCCGGATCCCGTCGGCATCCTGACCTACCCGCTCGGCCACGGTCTCCAGAAGATCGGCCGCTACATGCCCGTGCTCGTGAAGGTCGGCCGCCTCTCTCGCTACC
>JAUXCH010000165.1 GCA_030618975.1 Planctomycetia bacterium | reverse complement strand
GCCTCCACGAGGATCTGGCTCACAAGGGCTTCCGCTTTCGCCCCCACGTCTGGTTGTCCGAGGAGTGGTTCTCGGCGGAAGGCGTCCCGGGCATCGCGATTCCCTTCTATCTCGCGCACCCTCGACTCACGAAGCTCGAGCGCCGGCAGGTGCTCGAGGTGGAGGGCGGCAGCGAGCGTGCCTGCATCCGCATCCTCCGCCACGAGGCCGGGCACGCCGTCGACACCGCCTACGGCCTCAACCGGCGCCGCAGGTGGAAGGAGATCTTCGGGAAGATGCGGCCGTACCCGGAGGTCTACAAGCCGCGTCCGTACAGCCGCGACTTCGTCCTCCACCTCGACGCCTGGTACGCGCAGAGCCACCCTTCCGAGGACTTCGCGGAAACCTTCGCCGTCTGGCTCGCGAACGGAAACCGCTGGCGCCGGACCTACGAGGGCTGGCCGGCGATGAAGAAGCTCATCTACGTCGAACAGCTCATGCAGGAGATCATGGACGAGGTGCCGAAGGTGCGCTCCCGGAGGCACGTGGAACCACTCCGCCAGAACTCGAAGACGCTCCGCGAGCACTACGAGTGGAAACGTGACCACTACGGAACCGAGTTTCCGCACGTCTACGACCGCGATCTCAAGCGCCTCTTCTCGGACGATCCGAAGTACGCCGGCCGTGAGACGGCGGTGGCCTTCCTCAAGCGCGTGCGGCCCCAGGTCCGCGAGATGGTGGCGCACTGGACCAGCCTCTCCCAGTACACGATCGACCAGGTTCTGCGCGAGATGATCGGCCGCTGCAAGACGCTCAAGCTCCGGGTGAAGCAGTCCGAACGTACAGGGCGGATCGACACGACGGTCATGCTGACCGTCCAGACCATGAACTTCCTCCACGACGGGAGGCACCGGTTGGCGCTGTGAAGGACAGATCGCGCGTCCTCGTCCTGATGCACAAGGACCTCGTGCCCCCCGACACGATCGAGGGGTTGAAGGGCGAGGACGTCGACCAGGCCCCGTGGAAGACCGAGTACGACGTCGTCGCCGCGCTGAAGAACCTCGGCCACGACGTGCGTGCCTTGGGTGTCATCAGCGACCTGGGTCGCATCCGCACCGCGCTCGAGGAGATGAAGCCGCACGTCGCATTCAACCTGCTCGAGGAGTTCGACGGCGTGGCCGTCTACGACGCGCACGTCGTGAGCTACCTGGAGCTCATGCGGCAGCCCTACACGGGCTGCAACCCGCGCGGCCTGATCCTGGCGCGTGACAAGGCGCTCTCGAAGAAACTGCTCGCCTACCACCGGATCCGTGTACCGGCCTTCCACGTGTTTCCGAAAGGGCGTGCGATCCGCCGACCCGCGCGCCTGAAGCTGCCCCTCTTCGTGAAGTCCGTCACCGAGGAGGGTTCGCGCGGCATCTCCCAGGCCTCGCTCGTTCGCGACGACGAGAAGTTCCGCGAGCGGGTGGAGTTCATCCACCGGCAGGTGGAGACCGACGCGATCGCCGAGGAGTACATCGAAGGCCGCGAACTCTACGTGGGGATGATGGGGAACGCCCGCCTCACCGCCTTCCCCGTCTGGGAGCTCCTGTTCACGAAGATGCCTCCGGACGTGCCCCGGATCGCAACGGGACGCGTCAAGTGGAACGTCGAGTACCAGAAGCGTTGGGGCATCGAGACCCGTGCCGCGACGGACCTGGCGGACGGCGCCGACAAGCGGATCCAGAAGATCTGTCGGCGCGCGTACCGGATCCTCGACCTCAGCGGCTACGCGCGCATGGACCTCCGCATGACGGAAGCCGGCGACGTCTACGTCCTCGAGGCGAACCCGAACCCGCAGATCGGCTACGGCGAGGACTTCGCCGAATCCGCGGAGGTCGCAGGCCTGGACTACGGCGTGCTGCTCCAGCGGATCATGAACTTCGGCATGCGCTACCGGGCGGAGTGGAAGGCCGGCAGCTAGCCGCCCGCGACGGCCTCGGCCAGGCGGGCCGCGGTGATGCGCCAGTGGTTCTCGTGCCAGACGACCCGGCCGTTCTCGAGCAGGAGGGCCTGAGGGGACTCGTGCTGGATCCCGGTGCGCGCTTCCACGGACCGTGAGAGCGGGCGGCTGTCGATGACGTCGATCATGCCCACGGGCAGGTCGGGGTGATCGGCCTGAAAGCCCTCCACCTCGATGCGCACACCGCCGCTGATGGGACAGGTGGGGCTGTGCTTGAGGAGCAGGAAGACGGGGGCCTCGAACGCCGCGTCCAGGGACGCCTCATCCGCGATCTGCTGCACGATTGCTCCTCCTGGCCCTGCTCCGTGAAGACGAGAGGATAGCCCGCCCCGGCCGGATTGCCCCAGCCGAACTGGAGACGTCAGGAGGAGGCGGAGGCGTAGGCCCTGAGCCCGCGACGCCAGAGCCAGAGCATGAAGAGGAACACGCCGAGCGTCGCCGCCAGCACGTGGACCACGACTTGCCACGTCACGCCGTCGAACAGGACCGACGTCGGGTAGGAGACGATCAGCGCGAAGGGCAGGATCGAGGTCAGGACGCGGCCCATCCAGCCCCGGTAGATCCCGTGCGGCCGACTCGTGAAACGATCGAACGAGAAGTAGATCTCCCGCAGTCCGTGGGCGCTGTGCAGCCAGAAGACGGGGATCAGGAAGAGCAGGCTCAGGACGTAGTGGAGGAAGACGCCCACGAGCAGGAGGGCCACGTACACGACGAGGGAGGCCGCGTCGAACGGCTGGGGGTAGCGGGCGATCGCCCACACGAGGATCCCCACGGCCAGGAGCAGGTTCAGGAACGAGTTCGCGGCGAAGTCACGCACGCTCAGGAAGAAGAGCGAGGAGACGGGGCGCACCAGGTAGTAGTCGAGATCTCCGTGATTCACCAGGAAGGGGAACCACCACATGTTGTTCGCGAACACCGTCATGTGGAGCGCGTCGGACAGGAAGACTCCGCAGATGAAGACGAGGACCTGGTCGTAGTTCCAGCCGCCAAGCGCCCCGGTGTGTTGGAACAGGACGCCGAAGAACGCCAGGTTCACGCCGTACCAGATCGCGTCCATCCCGACGCGGAAGTAGAAGTCGAGCCGGAACTGCAAGGCCTTGCTGAAGGAGAAACGCAGGAAGTAGCCGTAGAGGCGGAGGTAGCGGCCCATCAGATGCCGATCCCGCTGTACTGGAGCTCGCCGCGCTTCCACACGGCCCGACCGACCAGCCCGATGACCGCGGCCCACGCCAGCGTGAGGCCCAGCCCGGCGAGCCACTCGAGGACTCCGATCTTCCCCAGGGAGACGTTGACCGGGAAGTCGTAGAGAAACCGGAACGGGAGCCAGACCAGGATCTCCCGGCTCCACTCCGGGAAGACGCTCAACGGAAGCAGGAACCCTCCCAGGAGACCCGATACGAACCGCAGGGCGACCGACAGGCTCCACACGTTGTCGGCCCAGAAGGCCGCGCACTGGAGCGGAAACAGCAAGACGAAGTAGAGGAGATTCGCCGCTGCCACCGAGACCAGACCCATCAGCACGGTGAGGGGGCTCAGCTCCACGTCGGGCGGCAGGTCGAGGAGGAAGAGGAACCAGATGCCGAACAGGAACAGTTGCATCAGGGCGGGCAGGAGCGAGCCGAGGTTCTGCGCGTACTTGAAGAGGAAGTACGAGGTGGGGAAGACCAGGTAGCGGTTCAGCCCGCCTTCGTAGATGTCGCTGCTGACCGCACCCTGAAGTTGCGGTCCACGGACGAGCTTCCCGTAGAGGATCACGGCCACGAAGTAGAAGAGCATCGTGGGCAGGTCGTAGCCGCCGATCCGCACTTCGCCCGACTCCCGGAAGACGGCGCTCCAGACGAAGACCATGAGGCCGAAGCTGGCGAGGAAGCCCACGACCGCGTTGATCCAGAAATCCACGCGGTAGGACATCTTCGTCCGCGCCTCGACACTCATGATGTGGAGGAACAGGCGCGGACTCACGACACGGATTCCCCGCGTGCCGTGAGGATGCTTTCGATGATGTCGCCCACGTCCGCCTCCTCGATGAGCAGGTCGGCCACGGAGCAGCGGCTGAGGAGCGCGGCTGCGGCGTCCGCGACCTCACCGCGGGGCACGCGGAGCTTCAGCGTGTCGGGGTCCAGGCTGACGATCTCGCCGAGGTCGCCCACGGTCTGCGGGGTGGGGCAGTCCTTGCCGTCGCGACGCAGGTGGACGGTGACGACCTTGTGCGTGGCGTAGCGCTCCACCACGCGCGCGAGGCTCCCGTCGTAGACCAGTTCGCCGTCGCGTAGGATCAGGATGCGCTTGCAGAGCCGCTGGATGTCCTCCATGTAGTGGCTCGTGAGCAGCATGGCGGGGCGGTTCTCCTCGCGGTAGGCGAGGATGAAGTTGCGGATCGCGCGTTGCGCGGTGAGGTCGAGACCGATCGTCGGCTCGTCGAGGTAGACGACGCGCGGCCCGTGGAGCAGTGTGGCGATCAGCTCCATCTTCATCCGCTCGCCGAGGCTCAGGCGCCTCAGCTGGATCGTCAACTCCTTCTCGATTCCGAGCACGGATGTCAGGTACGCGAGGTTCTCGCGGTACGTGGCGTCGGGGATCCGGTAGATCTCCTTGAGCAGCAGGAACGAGTCGGCGGCCGGCAGGTCCCACCAGAGCTGCGCCTTCTGGCCCATGACGAGGGCGATCTGCCGGCGGAAGCGATCGTCCCGCTCCCAGGGCCTGTAGCCCAGCACGTCTGCGTCTCCCGCGGTCGGATGGATGATCCCCGCGAGCATCTTCGTGAGCGTCGTCTTGCCCGCACCGTTCGCGCCCAGCAGCCCCACGATCTCGCCCTCGCCTATCCGAAACGAGACGTCCTTCACGGCACGCTTCTCGACGCGCTCCCGCTTCACGAGGGACTTGAGGGACCCCAGGAGGCCGGGGGGTTTGCGGTAGACGTGGAACGTCTTCGAGAGGCGGTCGACCTCGATCATGGCCCACGAGCGTCGCCGCAACCTGACAGGTGGCAAGGTTCCTCTCAGGGGCGGGTCCCGGGACCGTCGAACCCGACAGGTAGAAGCGGGGCCATGAAACGGACCAAAGGAACACCCACGAGGCCGAAGGCGCGCTCGAAGAAGGCTCGCCCGACGAAGGACCCCAAGGCCGAGGTGCGCTCTCGCGGGAAGGGCCCCTCGACCCTGGGACGCTTCCTCAACGGTCTGGACCCCGACGACCTGAAGGCGCTCCTGATCCGGGCCCTGGCCGAGGTCCCGGGCCTCGTCGACTGGTTCGAGCAGCGCCGGGCGCTGGAAGCGGGCGAGGAGGGCCTCCTGGTCGAACGGGTGCGGGCCCTCGTCGGGAACATGGCGAGCGAACCGGACTGGGACGACGGCCGGAGCTGCTGGGACGTCGATCGCACCGACTACGACGCGCTGGAGCGGAGCCTCGAAGCGCTCCTCGAGGCGGGCGGTGCCGACGCCATCCTGGATCTCGGCAAGGACCTCCTCGCGGGGGGCGTCGAGGAGATGGAGCTGTACCACCACGACGACGTGCTGTGGATGGATGTCCAACGTTGCCTCGGGGTCGTGTGGAGGGCCCTGCCGAAGAGCACCCTCGGCGAGACCGAGCAGCTGCTCTACGCCATCGACATGTCCCTCCAGGACGACTACGGCATCGTGCCGGATCTCGAGCAGACCTTCCGGCGGCAGCGGAAGAAGCGCGTCTGGAGCGAGGTGGCCGATCGGCTGGTAGCGCGCGTGGGGGCCTTGCCCGTTCCCGAACCGGGGGGGAAGGCAAGCGGGGAGGGGAAGCGGTCCCGGTTGCTCGACGTGACCGTCGATGCGCTGGACCTGGCCGGGCGCGCAGGCGACGCGGACGCTCTCCGCGAGAGGGAGTCCCGGAGGACCGGTTCATACCGCGACTGGGTCCGGCGGCTCCTGGCCGAGGAGCGCCCGGAGGAGGCCGAACGACGGGCTCTCGAAGGTCTCGCCGCCGAGACGCCCGACACGGGGCTCCACGATCTCCTGCGTCAGGCCGTGGCCGCGCAGGGTGACTGGAAGCGCCTTGCGGCGCTCCGAGCGGAGGTCTTTCGGGCCGGGCCTGGTCTTGAGAGCTATGCGGACCTGCTCGCGGCGGCCGGGAAGGCGCGCGTGAAGCGGGCCGTTCGCGAGGCGGCCCTCCTCTTCCTCGAGGAAGAGGGAGGGGGGAGTCCGAAGAAGAAACCGGCGAAGGCGCAGAAGAGCGAATCCCGGGAGCGGTGGGGGCTCCCTCCCGTGTCCGAGTTGGCGCGCCTGCCCGAAAACGAACGTGCGCCACGGCTGGGGGTCCGACTCGAGATCGCCCTCGCGGAGGGCCCGGCCGCGGAGGTCCTGCGCTGCTTCGAGCACATGCAAGTCCAGAAGGACGACCGCTATCGATTCGGCTACCGCGCCCGTGACCAAGCTCTGGCGGTGGCCCGAGCGGTGGCGAAGACCCACCCCGAAGAGGCCCTCGTGGTCTACGACAGCGTCGTCGACGCGACCATCGCCGTGGCGAAGCCCGACGCCTACGTGGAAGCGGCCGGGTACCTCGAGGTCATGCGCCCGCTGTTCAAGCGCCTCGGAAGACCCGAGGCCTGGGCTGCGCGGATCGCCGATCTCCGCACGGAGCACAAGCGGAGGTGGCGTCTCGTCGAGGTTCTCGACGGCCTCGCCGGGAAGCCGGTGGTGGCGAGACGGCGGCGGAGGAGGTAGGGGGCGTTTCGCCCGGGTCTGGACGGACGGTCGCTTCGGCAGGACACGGACCCAGGGCAAGAACTACCTCGCGCGGGCCCTGGCGATGGTCTGGACGGCGTAGTGCAGGAAGAAGCGATGGAGATCCGCCTGTCCGCAGGAGATGCCGCTCCGGTCGTCGTGCTCTCGGAGCCGGCGAATCTCAATCGCGGCGGTCACGCATCAGCTCCCGCAGCGCATCGGTGGGAGCCGGCGGCCTCTCCAGCAACCTGAGGACGCGGTCGAAGCTCGCGTCGTCGATCACGACGGCTCCCGACAGGTCGTGCCAGAGGGCGTAGCGCCGGCGAACGGTCTCGCTCTCCGGGTCCTCGATGCCGGCCGGCAGACGAACCACGAGGACCTGCCGTGCCGCCTTGTGCAGGACGGAATCGAAGAGGGACTTCCCTGCATCCGTAGGTCCGCCGTCCTTCCAGCCGGGATCGAGGTAGACGAGGATCAACTTCCCCTCCTCTGCCGCGAGGCGTCGGGCCTCGTCGAGAGAGGTGAGGATGGGGCGCGTCTCCTCATCACCGCGGACGGCGACCTGTACCTGGAGGAGGAGCACCAAGGCGAGAAAGAGGAGGCAACACCGCACGTCGCGGTTCCTACCCCGGTCGTCGTGCGACCTGCGACAGACGTTCACCCGCGCTTTCCCGGAGAGGCCTGGATCCGGTCCGAGGTCAGTCCGCTGCGTCGATTCGTACGTGTCGACCCAGCCGGGTCGTCGGATCCTCAATGTCGGTTCGTTCCACCTTGAACACGAGGTGCACCGACCCCGCCTCCAGGATCTCGAGGTCGAAGGTCCGAGTGACCTCGGCCTGGGGTCCGAGTGGCTCGACGATCCGATCCTGCGGCGAGAGAAGCTCGACAGGTCCCGCCGGATAGCAGCTGATGCGGACGCGGTGGAACGGGCGGTCACTGCGGTTCTCGAGACGGACCTTCAACGTCACGGTCGTGCCTGGCTCGGGCGACTCGTCCGGGAGGTCGACCCGCAACTCGAACGGCCTCCGGTCCGGGTCCTTGCAGGCCTCGATGGCTTGCTCGACCGCGGGTAGCAGGACATCGCGCGCGTGCGGTACGTTTGCCTGTTCGTCCGGGTGCGTGGCGATCAACGCCTCGAGGTATCGCTTGGCGAGTACAGGGTCGTTCCACTGCATGGCCAGAGCGGCGAGACGTATCCAAGCTTGGACGGCGACGAGGCCCTTGGGGTCGTTCTCCACGACCCAGGTGCACTGGGCGACGAACTCGGCGTACGCCTCGAGGTAGTTCAGGAGAGAGAAACGCACGCAGGCCTCGGCAGAGATGTCTCCTTCGGACTGTACGTCGTACAGAAGCGGAAGCAGCGCTTCGAGACCCTGTTCGCGGATCTCCTCGTCCTCTCGACCGAGCTGCAGCAGGGCCGTGCGATTCGCGGAGACCCGCAGCGTCGCGAGCGAGATCCGAACGACGGCGCAGTGCGGGTCCTCCGGGTAGTCCTCGACGAGTCGTTCGTAGACGCGCTGCGCGTCGTCGAGTCGTCCCAGCTTGGAAAGCCCGAAGGCGTGCCAAACGAGGTCCCTTCTCGACAGGGTACCGGTCGCGTCGAGCTTCTCGGCGATCGGGAGAGCTCGCTCGAAGGCGCTGTGCTCGTAGTGGAGATTAACCAGCCGTTGCTGCCAGGCCCCGCGCAGCTGCTTCCCCGGCTGGTTTCCCAGCATCTCCTTGAGCATCTCCACCTGCGAGACGTAGTGCCTGGCTCGAATCCGCGCCTGACGGAGTACGGTGAGCATGCGGTCCGTGTCCCCGCCGTACACCTGCCCGAACGCGGCGTCGTTGGCATCGATCACCACGCCGGCCCCGATCGCCTTCCAGAGGCTGTATCGGCAACGAACCGCGTCGCTCTCAAGTCGGAGGCCAAGCGGTCTTAGGAAG
>JAUXCH010000359.1 GCA_030618975.1 Planctomycetia bacterium | reverse complement strand
TCCGCGACAGCGCGCAGCGACGCGTGGTCCGAAACGCCGTTGTGGCGATCCACCCCGAGCCCGACGTTGAGGAGGATGCGGACCCCCACCTCGGACAGCGCCGCCACGCTCTGGACGGACACGGCGTCCTCGATCGGATCGCCGAGGCCGTGCCCCAAGCCCGAGAGCAGGGAATCCGTGCCGCCGTCCGCCAGGACGATCGCGTCGATCGCGTGCTCCTCGACCACCTCGCGGTAGAAGGCGGTGAGCGTGGGCACGGCGAAGTCGCGCGCGTGGTACGCGTACACGAAGTGGGGGCTCTCTGCGGGGTAGCGAGCGTCGAGAAACGAGCAGACGTGGACCTCGGGCGCGTACTGCGCGCCGTGTTCCGTCTTCGCCACGACCCGCTTCACGACGGCGGGCGGCGCCTCGAAGACGACCGGCGCGTCCCCCGTCAGCTGGTCGGGATCGCCGAACGAGTAGCTCCCGATGACGATCCGCTTGCCGAGCGCCACCAGCCCCGGGTAGAGCAGGAGGCCGTGCACGAAGTCGAAGCCTCCTCCACAACCGCAGATCAGGACGGTGCGGATCGAAGGATCGGAGAGCGTCTTCCAGAACGTCGGGGTCATCGGGGGTCTCCTCTCGGGGGCCGCAGGCCGCCCGACGTGAAACCCCGGACGCCACCCCGGGTACCGTACAGGGGCGACACGGTTCGCCGCGGAGGACCCCGCCATGCAGACGAAGGTCACGGGCATCGCGCTGGCGCTCTCGTTCTCGGCCCTGGCGGTCGCCGCCTACGCGATCACCCGGGGGCACTCGGATCCGTCCGCCTTCGAGGGTCGTCTCGACACCCTCGACGCACGCCTGGCCCGCATGGAGCAGGCGGCTGCCGCGCGCGAGCGGGAGACCGAGGACGAGCCGACCCTGGTGGGACTCGGCCTCGGACCGCGAGGATCCGCTCCGAGGCGCGCGGACGGGACCGCGGACACGATGGCCGCTGCTACGGCGGATCCCGCTGCCGTTTCCTCCGGCGGGGAGGCGGAGGAGCAGATCCGGGAGATGATCGACGAAGCCGTCGAGAAGAAGGCCGCGCAGATCCAGCACATGCAGAACAAGAAACCGCCGATCGACCTGTTCGCGAAGACGCTCGAGCTCACGAGCGCGCAACGGCAGGCCGTCGAGCGGGAAGCGGTGCGCGGCCAGCGCGAGATCCAGGCGATCCTCGAGATCCCGGCAAGCGACGGCACGAACTTCCTCGACGAGCTCGTCGAGGTCATGGCAGACGGCATGGCCCATCCGGGAGAGAATCCGGGCCGGGGGATGAAGCTCTTCGGCCGCCTCATGTCCGAGGAGATCCCCGGCAGCTCGGACACCTACGCGGCGCGCGTGGAGCTCGTGAAGAACACCGTCCGCGAGACCTTCCGGCGCGAGATGACGAAGGAACAGTACGCCGTCTTCGAGGCCTGGCAGATGGACCCCACGGAGATCCAGGGGATCGAGACCAGCCCGTGGAAGGACGTCGAGAGGCGCGTCATCGAGCGTGCGAAGGAGCTGGGCGCCGAGATCCCCGGCGACGACGGGTAGGAGGCCGCTTGAGCGGCGGGCGGGGTCGCGTGCCGCGCCTCCCCGCCCCCGTTCGGCTCAGGATCCTCCCGGCTCGCGCCCGGTGCGCTCGATCGCGGTACGGATCAGGTCCGACGTGGCGTCGAGGTCGTCGAACGCGGTACCCGGCCGCCAGGCGACGGCCCGCTCCACGAGAGTTCCGCGTGACGCGTCGAGCACCCGGCGGGCCCACGCGGCCGCCTCGGGCTTCGACACGACGACCCCGTGCTGCAGCGAGTACAGGGCGCGGCACATGGTCAGGACGGCGTAGGCCCGGTATCCGCTCTCCCGCAGGCGTCCCGACTGTCGCGCGTCGGCAACCATGGGCTCCCACCACTCGTGCAGCAGCGCGACCACGGCCCTTCGAACGTCCTCGTTGGACACGGGATCGATCAGTGTGTCCGGGCGTGGCCCGGCGACCACGACCCCGGATTCCCTCATGACGTACCGGTGGAGGATCCAATCGCTCTCCAGGCACCCGAGGTAGAAGCGCCCCTCGTTGAAGCACGGAAACGTCTCGTCGCTCGACTCGTGGCGACGGATGACGGAACGGGGAACGTACGCGCCCTCCAGCCTGTTTCCCCACGGCGTGATCCTCTCCGTCAGCTCGGCGTGGACCTCCGAGAGCGCGCCAATCGCCATTTTCGACAACCGCGCGTCCGTAACGAGGAGAACGTCGATGTCGCTGGTCTCGGGGTCGAAGCCCCCGTGCGCCAGGGAGCCGTAGAGCATCATGCCGACCAGACGATCCGTCAGGACGTCGCCCACGCGGGAGCGCAGCAGGCGAAGCGCCTCGTCCACCTCGGGGAACGGTGTGCGGGAAGGCCCCGCCTCCATCCGCCCGGGATCATCGGGACGGTTCACCGCGTCGTGGCCTCCGAGTCTCTGCTCATCCAGGGCTACGCTCCGGCTGCCGCCTGCTCCGTACGCACCAGCCCCTGCTCGAGCAGCTCTTCGATCAAGTGCACGAGATCCTGCCTGGCCTGTTCCCTGGAGACCTCGTAGGTGCCGACGATCGCGTCGAGGACGGAACCCACCCGGCCGTGCTCTCCGATCCACTCCCAGATACGGGTTCCCACCTCGTCCAGACCGAAGTAGATGCCCGCCTTCAGGTCCACGAGCACCGCTTCCCCGTCGAGGTTTCGAAAGACGACATCTCCGCCGTGGAAGATGGTCGTGTCGTCCGAGAGCGCGCTCATGTCAGGACTCCAGGGCACTGGTAGACGCCCACGATGGATCCTCTACCAGATCGAAGCGGGCCAGCATGAGCTGTGAGGATACGTCGCCGCCCACCACCACGAATCCGTTCGACTCCACCCAGGCGTGCGCAAGGAGCGCCCCCTCCCGCGGCCCACGCGACCCGAGGTAGAGGACGGCCGGGAGCGCCGCCCGTACGGCTTCCCCCACGGCCGCAGGCGACATCCGGTTCCCCGAATACGGCGCCTTCGTCTTGGACGCGATCGCCGCCAGGCGACGATTCCACGCCAGCGGAAGGACCCAGAGTCCCACGCGTGCCGCAGCCACCCACACGACGGCGGCGGCGCGCAGTCGGTCGGTGGCGAGCTGCTGACGCACCGCGAGAACCTCCGCGGGTTGTTGTACCGGCAGCCGGGCCGCTCGCTCAGGGTCGCACCTCGTGCGCCGTGCGTCTCCACCCTCCCCGGCCCCCGGTCGCGGCGCCTGACGCGACCTTTGCGGGCGGGTCCCTGGTCCGACTCGCCCACACGCCGGCTGTTCCCCCTTCCCGGCCCCCCGCCTGGGGGGAAGACCGGGAAGCCCGGAAACCGTCAGCTCGGGGACCCGGTGCATGTCGTGCGCGTGCCACCGGAGGATCCGCAGCAACCGCGAGCGGCGCGTGAGGCGCGTGAGGTTGCAGTTGACGACCCTCTCCAGGTAGGGCACGCGACCCCGACGCCAGTTCTCCAGGTTCTCGGCCACGGCCCGTTCGATCCGCGGACGCAACGGATCGTCACGTAGCGTAGGCGAGCCTGCGCATCGCATCGGGAGGGCCCTGTCGAGCAGGCCTACGGCACCCGACGCAGAATGGCCCCCGATGCGAACCCGGCGCCGAAGGCGACGTCGACCTCGAGCCGGCCCGGCGGCCTGTCGGGAAAGCGGTCGCGCACGTCGCAGTAGCCCAGGGGGATGGAGGCCGTCGAGGTGTTCCCGTACTTGACGATGCCGTCCGTGTAGATCTTGTCCAAGGGGATGCGGAGTCGCTTCGCCACCATCTCGACGATGCGCAGGTTCGCCTGGTGTGGGAAGACGTAGTCGATGTCGCCGATCCCGATGCTCTCGCCGGAAGTCTGGTTGTACTTCTCGATCACCCGGCGGACCTCGCCGACCATGGTGTCCACGGCGGCGGCGTAGACCTTGCGTCCCTCCATGCGCAGGAACGCCGGAGGGCCCTTCTCGATTTGCTGCACGGGCCCCGGCGCCGCGGAGGCGGCTTGCAGCACCGGGACCGTCTCCGAGTAGAGCAGGTGGCCGAAGTTGCCGTCGGCGTGGGTGTGCGTGGCCAGGATGCCGCCCGCGTCGACCTCCCGGATCACCACGGCGCCGGCTCCGTCCCCCAGGAGGACGCAGGTTCCCCTGTCCGACCAGTCCGTGATGTGGGAGAGCGCGTCGACGCCCACCACCAGGCTCGTCAACGCTCGACCGTACTTCACCCGTTCGACGAAGATCTTGTTGTAGGCCTCTTCCACCGCGTAGATGAAGCCGGAACACCCGGCCGAAACGTCGCAGGCGGCGGCGTCGGTGGCACCGAGGGCCTTCTGCACCTGGGTGGCCAGGCTGGGAAAGCGCATCCAGGTGTTGACACCCACGCGGATGTCCCCGATTTCGTGCGCTTCCACGCCAGCGTCGAGCATGGCCTTCCGGGCCGCCCCCACCGTCATGTCGAGGATCGTCTCGGTCCCGTTCAGGATCCGCCGCGATTGAATGCCCGTACGTCGCCGGATCCACTCGTCGCTGGTATCGACGAGGTGCGTCAGCTCCTCGTTCGTCAGCGTCGTCTCCGGGACGTACGCCCCGTACCCCACGAAGCCGATCCGGAGGTCGGCTCTCATCACTCGCAGCCCCCTCGGAAAGGCCGGGTCTCACGCAAGGGCCGGCCAGTGCGGTGGGCTGACGCCGTTGCCAAGCTCTTTCTCCTCGTCGTCGAAGGCCACGAGTATGTCAGGGATCGTGGCTCGGTCTCCGGCAATCTGTCCACCGGATGGATGACCGCCGCGAGTTGTAGTCCGGCTCCCCTGGACGAGACAGGTCTCCCGGAGAGTTCGGTCGCGGACCGCGCGCCTCCAGACCGGGCGCTCCTCGCGGATCTCGCGCGGGGGGCCCGACGACGGCCCCTTGGCGGATGGCAGACTGACCCGCGCTCGATCAGGCGGTGCGAGCATGTGGAGAACGACATGCGGAAGGTCCCGGTGGCCCGTTTCGAGGATCTCGAACCTCTCGATCCGTCCGCTACCCGGGTCGCGGGCGTCGATCTCGTACTCGTGCGGCACGAGGAGGGGGAACGGGTCACGGTCCTCTACGGCCGCTGTCCTCACCGCGGCGCGCTGCTCGCGGACGGACGGATCCAGGGCGACGACCTCGTCTGCGGTCTGCACGGCTGGGACTTCCGATGGCGCACCGGGGTCAGCGCCTACGCCAACAACGAGCAGCTCCCCGTGTTCGCTTCGTGGGTGGAGGAGGGTGCCGTCCTCGTCGACGCCGACGAGATCGCGGCGTGGGCGAAGGAGCACCCGCAACCGTACGATCCCGAGACCTATCAGGGCCTCTACCAGGACCCCAAGGGCACGCCGGACGAACCCCACGTGCGCCTCATCCGCCAACTGGCGCAGGACGGGCTCACGAAGACCGGACACCACGGGCCCGCAGGAGCCATGGGCGTACCCCGCTCATTGCTTCCGCGCTGGGACGACATCCAGATCGTGACCGCCCAGCTCGCCCGGCTCCCGCTGCTCGACGATGAGCCTGTCGGCACGGATCTGGTCATCGGTCCGAAGGCCGCGCGCCCGCTGCGCCTGGCCATCCCGCTCTTCGTCTCCGAC
This sequence comes from Planctomycetia bacterium, assembly GCA_030618975.1. Taxonomy (GTDB): domain Bacteria; phylum Planctomycetota; class PLA2; order PLA2; family JAEUHO01; genus JAUXCH01. Next base: position 125 of record JAUXCH010000359.1, on the reverse strand, counting down.
ATGAGCTTCGGCGCGCTGAGCGAGGAAGCGAAGGTTGCACTCGCACGCGGCGCGGAGCGCGCCGGAACGGGCATCTGCTCCGGCGAGGGTGGCATGCTGCCCGAGGAGCAACGCGAGAACTCCCG
>JAUXCH010000662.1 GCA_030618975.1 Planctomycetia bacterium | reverse complement strand
CCGTGGTCTTCGTCCTGCTCGTCCTGAGCACCGTCCGCTTTCTCGCCCAGGACCCTCTACTCGCCCGCCACCTCGTCGAGATCGACGGGACCGCCGACACGCGCCCGGCCGGCATCCGCGGCCGTGCCGGCGAGCGGGTGCTCGAGGTCCGTCTGCCGGAGGTCGAGACGGTCACCGTCCTCGACGAGCGGTGGGGCCGCGACGAGGCGCTCGAGGTGCCGCTCCTGCGAGACGCCCCGTGACCCTCGCCCGCCGCACCTTCGCCTCGCTCGCCATCCCTTCGTACCGGCGCTTCTTCGCCGGCAACGTCCTCTCCATGCTCGGCTTCTGGATCCGGATCGTGGTCCAGGGGTGGCTCGTCTACGAGTTGACCGGCAGCAAGACGCTGCTCGGTACCGTGACCGCCCTCGGCTTCCTGCCGTTCGTCGTCCTCAGCCCTCTCGGCGGAGTGATCGCCGACCGCGTGGATCGGCGCAAGCTGCTCATGACGCTGCCCGTCGTCTCCGTCGCGGCGAACGCGATCCTGGGCTGGCTCGTCCTGAGCGGACAGGTGACCGTCACGCACATCATCGTGATCGCCGCCGTCGTGGGGGCCTCGCGCGCCATCGAGATCCCGGTGCGCAACGCGTTCGTGCGCGACGTCGTCGGCATGGCGGACCTCAAGAACGCGATCGCGCTCAACGCCGCGGGCTTCAACGTCGCGCGTGTCGTGGGGCCGGCGATCGGAGCCGGTCTCCTGGCGCTCCTGGGCAAGGGCCCCTGTTTCCTCGTCGCGGCGGCGCTCAACGGATCGATGATTCTCGCCCTGCTCGGGCTGCGCCTGCCTCGCCGCACGATCGCTCCGGCAGGCGGGAACCCGTGGCGTCAGCTGCGCGCGGGATTCGCCTACGTGCGCGGCCACCGCCGCACCCGTACCGTCATGCTGCTGTTCGCGATCACCCTCCTGTTCACCTGGACCTACCAGACGATCCTGCCGGCCTTCGCCAAGGACCGGCTGGAGATGCAGGAGTCGGGCTACGCCCTGCTCGCATCCGTGATCGGGCTCGGCGCGCTCCTGGGCGCGCTGTGGGTTGCCGGCCGCGCCGGTTCGGGTACGCGTCCGGTCCGTCGCCACACCGTCTACGGCCTGGTGTGGGCCGGGGCGCTGTGCGTCTTCGCGCTCGGCTTCGTGCAGGACGTCTGGATCGCGCTTCCGCTCCTGTTCCTCGCCGGATTCTGCCAGGTCGGCTTCATGGCCACGGCCAACGGGCTGGTGCAGGAGAGCGTCCCCGACGCGCTCCGCGGCCGCGTGATGGGGCTCTGGACGTTCACCTTCGGGCTCTGCTTCCCGCTCGGCAGCCAGCTCATGGGCGTCGTGGCCCAGACGTTCGGCATCCGCGTGGCGTGGTCGGGAGGCGCCCTCTTGATGATCGTCGTGAGCCTGATCGTCTACCTGCGCATGCCGCCGCGTTCCGTCGCCGATGCCGAAGCGGCGGTCGAGCGCGCGCCGCGAACGACGGAAGAAGGTCCGGCGCTCACCGACCCCGTAGGATGAGCTCCAACGCTCGGGCGTGCGGGAGGAGCGGCGTGAGAGACGACCCCACGGGAACCCGGTTCATGGGGACCCTGCTCCGGGTGCTCGCCGCGGGTATCGGTGGGGGGCTCGTCTTCCTTGCGCTGTTCGGGTACCGAACCGACTACGCGGGCCACTACCTCGCAGGGTTCGGGGGGACGTTGGGGTTGCTCGTGTTCCCCCTTGCGACGCTGAGCCTCTCGCTTCGGTGGGAGCCGTTCGGAGCGGCCGTGGTGGCGATCCTCCTGGGTGCCGTGGTGGAGGCGACCGTCTTCAAGATCGCGATCTTCGATCCCGTGGACTTCTTCAACCAGAGCCTGGGCGCGGTCCTGGCCGCAATCAGCGTGCAGGGGCGTCCGGCGTCGCTCGTGGCTTCGGCGGGCTCCGGCCTCCTGGCCCTGGTGTTCCTGGCCGTGGGAGCCGTCCTTGCGTTCGCCTAGGCGCTATCTGCTCGTCGTCGTTCTCGTGCTCGCGGCGGGCAACCTCTGGGCCACCTTCCACCGGTCCGGCATTCCCGTCGGGCTGACCGGTCGGGTCGAGCGCGTGGAGGTCCGACACGAGAAGCACCCCGGCCTGGACGACGTGCATCTCGTCACGATCTCGGGTCGCGAGACGCACCTCGACGCGGACGTGGCGTCCTGGGTCCGCGAGGGGGACGAGGTTTGCAAGCGCGCGTGGTCCGTGGAGCTGACGACACCGCGTGGCGTCCGGCGACTCGGCGTCTCCAGGGACTTCGGACGGATGGCGGTCGCCATGCCGCTGATGGTCGTCCTCGCGCTGTTTCTTCTCGGACGAGGTCGCGGTCGGCGTGAAACGGGGTGAGGCGCTGGACGCGCGGGTGGCCGCTGCTCCTGGTCGCCCTGGTCCTTCTCTGGGCGTTGCGAGAGGTCGTCACCACGGGCGATTCGGACCGGGAGATCGACGCCGCGCCGCACGAGCGGGGAGACGGCCCGGAGGTCGGTGACGCCGGGCGATCCCTCGAACCCCCGTCGCTCGTGGGGGCACCTGTCGCAACCGATCCGGTCGGTCCGGCGAGGCCCCACGCCTCGCCGGAGTCCCCGTTCGTCCTTCCCTGCGCAGCGCCGAACAGATTGCTGACGGTTACCGTTCGTGGGCAGAGCGGTGAACCGATCCGGGACGTGCAGGTCGAGGTCGTCCCCGCCCCGGGCGATTCCTTTAGCAGGTGGCTGCTTCGCAAGCTCACGACCGATGGAGACGGAACCGTCCGGTTCACGGCGTTGTGGGACGGCCCCCTCCGTCTTTCGGTCGTCTCGGAGGACCCCTGGTTCGCGCCCGACGGCCTGTTCGTGGACGCCGCGGCACGCGAGGTCGAGGTCACGCTGCGCGAGGGTGCGACCGTGCAGGGCATCGTGATCGACCGACGAGGCCGACGCGCCGCGGGCATCCCCGTCACCGTCACGTGGTCGATCGGGGCACTGCGAGGTCTGGGACGATCCCACTCCGACGACCGCGGCGCTTTCCGGGTCGTCGTGCCCGCCGGGGCCGCCGAGCTCGTTGCGGAGGTCCGAGAGGTTCCGGGCGCGTTCTCCGCGGACGAGCATCCCGGGTACGCCGGTGACGCCGCACGCGTGGAAGGGCTGCGGACCGGAGCACGCGACGTGGTGCTGGAGTTGGGAGAGCCGGCCGAGTTCAGCGGGCGCTTCGTGGACCGGACGGGGAAAGCGTGCGTCCTTGGGAGATCCTCCTGATTCCCGAGGTCGGTCCCGAGGACTGGAGCGCCGCGCACCGGGTCGTCCCGGAGAGCGGGCGATTCCACGTTTCCGGCCTGCGCCGCGCCTCCTACTGGGTCTATGCCCGAGGACTGCCCGCCGGCTACCGCGCACCGCCCCTGTTGATCCGGCTGGCCATAACTTCTAAGCGTCATGGAATTAAAAGCAGCAGGAAATGAAGCCGAACTCAT
>JAUXCH010000511.1 GCA_030618975.1 Planctomycetia bacterium | reverse complement strand
GACGCGTGGCCTGGACCGGACTCCTGCTGGTTGCCGGTCTCGCCGCCCTCGCGGTGGCGCGGTGGCTCGACGATTCCGAGCCCGCGGGCGTGCGGGAGGGGCCCGCGGGTGTGCGGGGCCAAGCCGAGGACCCCGCCGCAGACGAAGGCGCGAGGCTCGAGGGGACGCCCACAGCCCCCGATCCGAAGGCCGAGGGCGCGTCCGACGGCCTCGTGATCCGCCTGCGCGGCGTGGTCGTCGACGGCGAGGACCAGCCGCAGGCCGGCGCCGCCGTCCGGCTCGAGGTTCGGCAACGGACGGCGGACGCGGGCAGCACGGACGCCGAGGGACGCTACGCGCTCCGGGTCGACCTCCCGCCGGGCGCGGGCCCCCTCTACGGGTTGCTCGCCGCGCGGGGGGGCGCCGGCGTGGCGCTTCGAAGCATCGTGCTCCTACCCGATCCCCGGTGGCGCAACTCGGTCGTCCGCACCCGACAGGATCTCGGGCGCATCGCGTTGCGCCTCGCCGAACCGTTCGACGTGCGCCTCGTCTCCACGTGCGCGGGTGCGCCCCCGGCGCGGCTCCGCTTCCGCCACGGGGCGTTTCACGGCGGTCCCGACCACCTCCTCCTGGAGACCGATGCGGACGGCCACGCCCACGTCGACGGGTTGCACGCGGGGAGCTGGCGCGTCGTCGCCGTCGCCGAGGGCTGCGGCCGCGGCGTCGCCTTCTTCCAGCTGCCGCGAACGGACGGCGCGCCCGTCGAGGTGACGATCGGGCCGCCCCGCACCGTGACCGTGGAGGTCGTCGACGGGGAGACCGGCGAGGCCGTGGAGGGTGCCGTCCTGGCGGTTCGCGAGCGGATCCGGCGTCCGGACGGGACGGCGTACGCCGACTACGTGCCCGCGCTCGTCGTGCCGCCCACGGACGCGAACGGTCGATCGACGATTCACGGTCTGGGCGAGGACGACGTCCTGTGGATCCAGGCCGCGGCCGAGGGGTATCCGACGCCCACCAACCGACGCCTGCGTGACGGGCCGGGCTACGCGCTCGTGCCGGAGGGCGTCACGGAGGTCCGGATCGAGCTGGTCGCGGCGCGCACCGTGTCGTGGCCCATCGAGGACGGCGAGGTACCCGCGCCGGAGAACGGCACGGCGCTTCGCCTGCGACCCAAGGCGGGCTCGGGCGTGCAGACGGTGCCTCCGACGGGCCGTATCGAGCAGGGCCGCGTCGTCGTCACCGGGTGGGCCGCGGGGTACGCCGTCGCGGTGGCCGAGACGCCCGACGGCGCGCTCGCGGGCCTCCAGGCGAGCCCGGGCGAGACCGAGGGGCCCGCCGTCTCGTTCGTCCGGCCGCGCACGGTCGAGGTGCGGCTGGTCTACGCCGACGGCGAGCCGGCCGTGGGCTTCGAGGTCGTCGTCGCGAACCTCGGCAACAACCCCCTCCACGATCCCGTGCCGACCGACGCCGAGGGGGTGGCGCGCATCGAGGGTCTGTTCGCCGACACCTTCGGCCGGGTCGACGTGCAGGTGAGGACCGGACCCGGGCTCGGCGCCGGGGGCGCGATCGGCACGCTGGACCTGTCGACGGGCGACGGTCGGCTCGAGGCGACCGTCCAGCGCATGCGGGACGTCGTCCTCCACGTGCGTCTCGACGGCGAACCGGGGTTGCCGAAGAGCTTCCTCGTCCGCATCGCAGGCGACTATTTCCGCGGCGAGGACCTGACCCGGGACGAGGAGCGAGCGACCCTCGGCTTCACGTGGCGCCCCGCGGGATCCGGGGACACGACGTTCCTCGAGCTGCGGGCGCCGGGCTACCTGACGGCCACGACGCGCGTCGACGTGCCGGCCGCCCCCGCGCCCGTCGAGGCGACCCTCGATCTCGTCCGCGGCGGCCTGATCGTCGCCGAGATCACGCGCCCCACGGGCGGCTTTCACCGCGTCCAGCTCCAGACGTGGGACGCCGAGGCGGACCGCTGGGAGCTTGCGTTCCGGGGCATGCTGGGCGTCCGTCCTCCGAACCAGGCGGACGACCAGGGCGAGGTCCGCTACCCGCCCGTCCGTCCCGGGCGCTACCGGGTCGTGGAGAGCGCGCTGGGCATCGCGTCGCTCCCCGTGCAGGTCGTCGCGGGCGACGAGCCCGCGCGCGTGCGGCTCGACCTCTCCGGTGTGGTCATGGTCTCGGGTCGCGTCGAGGTGCCCGAGGGAACGCCGCTCGAAGGCATCCGGATCCGAGCGGAGGGCATCGAGGAGCCCCTCGCCTCGAATCGGATGGAGGGGCAGCCGCGCACGCGCTGGATCTCGACGGCCAGTCACGAGGGCGGGATCTTCGAGCTCCGCGTGCCCGGCGGCCGGCCGGTCACCCTGGTGCCGTACGCGCCCTTCCTCCGCCCGGCCGCGAAGGGCGGGCGTGTCGAAGTGCGCGGCGCCAGGGACGACGTCGTGCTCCGCCTCGAGCAGGCCCCGGTCGCGACCTTCACCTACGACCGCGAGCCCAAGTTCCAGATGAACCCGGGCAAGCCGCGGCCGATCGCCGTCCTCCTCTACGACGGCGAACCGCAGGGCGAGCCGGCGCACCGCCTCTCCGCGTGGCTCGACGGAAGCGAGGCGCGCCTGGCGGGCTGGGTGCCCGGCACGTGGACGGTGTGGATCAACGCGATGCCGTTCGCGCCGGTCGTGCTCCGAGGCATCGTGTTCGCCGACGAGGACCTGGACCTCGGCACGATCGAGACGTCCGACGGCTCGTCGTTCGTCGCGAAGCTCGTGGTGGAAGAGGGCAAGGAACCGCCGCGCTACAGCGCGTACGTGGTCCACGAGGAGGAGCCGCGCTACAGCCGGAGCACGACGATGTGGGGTGGGAAGGGAGAGGTCCGCGTGCGAGGCATCGGCCCCGGCCGCTTCCGCGTGCACGTGATCCCGAGTCCCGTGGGGCCGAGGCTGAACGAGGTGATCGAGTTCGACGGCCGGACGGACGTCGAGCGAACCCTCGGTCCCTGACCACGGATCGAAAGGCACCGATCGGGGTCAGGCACGTTTCGGCGGCGCCGGGGCGGTAGCCGGTCGCACCACGGACAACACCGCCCCCCCTGCCACGAGCAGCGCGCCGAACATCCACAGCCACCCCACGAGCATGCTGAAGCCGATTCTCTCGTAGAGGAAATCCTCGATCGGGTTCGTCGAAACGCTCTCCAGCACGAACACGAGCAGGGACCACAGAACGCCGGCCACGGCGAGTCCGAGGGCCAGCCCCATCCGGCGGATCAAGAGCAGGACACCCAGGCTTCCCAAGGCAGCGACGACCAGTACAGCCACAGCTCCCGCCGCCTGCACTGCAGTCTTCCCAGGCGTGTCCCCACTCGATGCGAAGCCCCGCAGGACCCGCGAGAGCTCGAACCGCAGCATGCGCGAAACTTCCCACGCGTAGATCAGCTGCACCACGGCCACGCCGCCCCAACACCACTGGACGCCTCTCCTCCCTCCCCTGCGGCGATAGGAGATCAAGGCCAGCAGGGACAGGGCCCCGGCGACATAGAACGAGTAGGTGCCAAACTCTTGCGTGTAGGTCTTCATGGAATCTGGTGCGCCGGACCCTCGCCTCGCCTACACGCCTCGCCTACTCTACCCGGCGACATGAGAGAGACCGTTCCTCTGGCCTTCGCGCTCTGGCCCATCGTGGCCATGCTGCTCTTCCGCAGGCTGCCCGCAGGACGGGCTCTCTCCGTCACGTACATCGCAGGCTGGCTGCTGCTCCCGAACGCGTGGATACCCGGAGGATACCCGGCCGACTTGACAACGGTGACGGGCAGCGCCCTCCAATCCGTCTGCTTCGTGACCAAGGGAACGGTGCTGGGGTTCTCGGTCCTGCTTGCGGCATTTCTCTTTGCCCGCCCGACCCTCGCTCGCCTTCGCCTACGGCTGTTGGACTTGCCCATCGCGGTGTGGACCGTGGTTCCGCTCCTCTCGGGCCTCTCGAACGAACTACCCGCAACGACGATTCTGCTGAATACCAGCTATCACCTGCTCTCCTGGACGGTTCCCTGGTTCCTGGGGCGAGCGTTCCTCGGCCACCCCGCGGGGTTGCTGGATTTCGCCCGGATCTTCCGCAAGTTCACGCTGGCCTATCTGCCCTTCGCCTTTGCGGAGTTTCTCCTCGGCCCGTTTTGGTACGAGTGGATCTACGGCGTCCATCCGTACGCACACGTTGGGGACGACCGGTACCTTTTCTTCCGACCCCTGGTCCGACGTGCGGAAAGTAGGAAACTCGAAACACCCGGTCCGCGATACAATCCGGCTCCCACGGCCTGTGGGAGGACGACCTCGGAGGCCAGGGAGCGCCCACGTGCCGGTCCAGCGAGGCGCAAGGAGGGCAGCAAGGTGCGAGCAGGGCACAACCAGCCTGATTTCAAGCAACGAGTGTCGCGGCTCGTCGGAACACCGCCGCCCTGGAATCCCGTCGCT
>JAUXCH010000142.1 GCA_030618975.1 Planctomycetia bacterium | reverse complement strand
GACCATCTCCTTGTGGAGGGTCTTGCCTGCCAGGTGGGGCCGTACCCGGTCCAGCGCCTTGGCCTGCCGCAGGACGCCCGCGGGCGGCGCGTCGGCCGCCACGGTCAGGCGCGCGCGCACCTTGCCGTTCACCTGGACGGCGAGCTCGACCTCGTCGGCCTTCGTGAGAGCCGGGTCGTACGAGGGCCACGCGGCGTGCGAGACGAGCCCGCGGCCGCCGATCTCGGCCCACATCTCCTCGGCGACGTGTGGCGCGAACGGTGCCAGCATGCGGAGGAAGGCGTCGACCATCTCCACGGGCACTTCGCCGCCGTCGGCCGCCAGCGCGTGCATGCCGTTCATCAGCACCATCAGCTTGCTGATGGCGGTGTTGTAGGCCAGCGCGCCCATGTCCTCGGTGACGCCGGCGATGGTCGCGTGCAGCAGGCGACGGGCACCCCCCTCGGGGGGGTCCTCCGTGCGGGCGGCGGCGGGGAAGCGCTCGTCGCCCACGATCAGGCGCCAGGCCCGGTTCAGGAAGCGCCACACCCCTTCGATGTCGCTCCGGCTCCAGTTCTTGTCCGCCTCGGCCGGCCCCATGAACAGCATGTAGAGACGGAGCGTGTCCGCCCCGTACTCGGCGACGTACTCGTCGGGGTTGATGACGTTCTTCTTCGACTTGCTCATCTTCTCGACGACGCTGTACGCGGGCTTGCCGGTGGCCTTCACGTACGGCGTCCCGTCCCGGATCTCGACGGCATCGAGCGGCAGATAGGGCGCATTCTCGCGTTCGCGGTAGGAGGGGCACCGCAGCATGCCCTGGTTGACGAGGCGGGCAAACGGTTCCTTGGTGTGGACGGCGCCGATGTCGTACAGCACCTTGTGCCAGAAGCGGGCGTACAGCAGGTGGAGGACGGCGTGTTCCGCGCCGCCGACGTAGATGTCGACCGGGAGCCAGTAGTTCTCCTTGACCGAGTCCACGAAGGCCCGGTCGTTGTGGGGATCGGCGAAACGCAGGTAGTACCAACAGGAACCCGCCCACTGGGGCATCGTGTCCGTCTCGCGCCTGGCGGGCTCACCGGTTTTCGGGTCGGTGGTGTTCACCCAGTCGTCGATGGCGGCCAGGGGGCTCTCCCCGGTGCCCGTCGGCCGGTAGCTGTCCACCTCGGGCAGGGTGACGGGCAGCTGATCCGCAGCGAGGGGGACGATGCTACCGTCCGCGGTCCGGACCACGGGGAACGGCTCGCCCCAGTAGCGCTGTCGGGAGAACAGCCAATCGCGCAGCCGGTACTGGACCCTGGGCCGTCCGTAGCCTTCCTCGCTCAGCCAGTCGACGATGCGCTCCTTGGCATCGGCGACTGGCAGATCGTCCAGGAACGAGGAGTTGACCAGCGTGCCGTCGCCCTCGTGCGCAGCGGTTTCCAGGTCGCCGCCCGTCACGACCTCGCGGACCTCGAGGCCGTAGGCCATGGCGAACTCCCAGTCTCGCTGGTCGTGCCCGGGCACGGCCATGACCGCGCCGCTTCCGTAGGTGGGCAGGACGTAGTCCGCGATCCAGACGGGGATGTCCTCTCCGTTCACGGGGTTCTTGGCGAACGCGCCCGTGAACACGCCGCTCCGGTCCTTGACCTCCACCAGGCGATCTCGCTCGGATCGTCGGCTCGTCTGCTCGACGTAGGCGGCGACGGCTTCCTCGCGTTCGGGGGTCGTGATCGGTCCGACCAGCGGGTGCTCCGGAGCCAGGACGCAGAACGTGGCGCCGAACAGCGTGTCGGGGCGGGTGGTGAACACCGTGAAGGACCGGTCGCCGCCCACCTTGAACGTGACCTCGGCTCCGTACGAGCGTCCGATCCACTCGCGCTGCATCTGCTTGATGTGCTCGGGCCAGTCCAGATCCTCGAGGTCTTCCAGCAGGCGGTCCGCGTAGGCGGTGATCCTCAGCAGCCACTGCCGCATCGGCTTCCGGACCACGGGGTGGTTGCCGCGCTCGCTGAGGCCGTCGATGACCTCCTCGTTGGCCAGCACGGTGCCCAGGGCCGGGCACCAGTTCACGGGAATTTCGGCCTCGTAGGCCAGACCTCTCTCCAGCAGCTTCAGGAAGATCCACTGGGTCCAGCGGTAGTACCGCGGATCCGTCGTGTTGATCTCGCGGGACCAGTCGATCGACAGGCCGAGGCGCTTCATCTGGCCCTTGAACACCTCGATGTTGCGGAGGACGGCCTCGCGCGGGTGCACGTCGTTGTCGATCGCGTACTGCTCGGCGGGCAGGCCGAAGGCGTCCCACCCCGTGGGGTGGAGCACGTTGAATCCGCGGGCGCGGTCGTATCGGGCGATCACGTCCGAGATCGTGTAGTTCACGACGTGACCCAGGTGGAGGCCGTCGCCGGAAGGGTAGGGGAACATGTCGAGCACGAACCGCTTGGGGCGTGCATCGCCGTCGACGGCCTCGAACGCCCCCTCGGTTTCCCAGCGCCGCTGCCACCGGGGCTCGACGGTCTTCGGGTCGTAGGCTCTACCGGTCACCGGTCTCTCCCGCTGAGGGACGAACGGGGCATGGTACAGGCCGGACGGCGCCCCCGGGCCGACTCGTGGGAGGGCGCTCCCTACTCCCGGCGGAGCGCCTCGACCGGATCGAGGTCGGCGGCCCGCATTGCGGGGTAGAGCCCGAAGACGATGCCGACACAGGCGGAGATGCCGAAGGCGAGTCCGAGGGACCAGGGCGTCACCACGGTCTGCATGTCGAAGACCCGGGAGACGACGTACGGGATGAGCACGCCGAGCAGGAGCCCGATCAGCCCGCCACTCACCGAAAGCAGCACCGTCTCGGCGAGGAACTGCACGATGATGTGGGTCCGGCGCGCGCCCAGGGCACGGCGGATCCCGATCTCCCGCGTGCGCTCCATCACGCTGGCCAGCATGATGTTCATGATCCCGATGCCGCCGACGAGCAGGGAGATGGCGGCGATCGAGCCGAGGACGATCGTGAAGATCCGCTTGGTCTCCCGGGCCTCCCGCAGCAGCTCGAGCGGCACGGTGAGGCGCACGTCCTCCTTCGGATGCCAGCGCTGGAGGAGGGACCGGATCGACGCCGCCACGGACTCGACGAAGGCGAGATCTTCGGCCTCCACGAGGACGGCGTGGAGCTCCACGCGCTCGAGGGACAGGCTGCCGGTCTTGAAGCCCACCAGCATCTTGCCGTAGCGGTCGTCCATGGTGGAGAGCGGGACGAAGACGACGTCGTCCACCCCCGTGCCGGCCCCCCCGCGCGGCTCGCCCCGGCGATCCAGCACGCCCACCACGCGGTAGGGGTGCGACCCGGCCCAGATCAGCCGCCCGACGGGGTTCTGGCTCAGGAAGAGACGCTGGGCGACCGTGTCGCCGAGCACGCAGACGGCTCGCGCCTGCCCTTCGTCCACGGGGTTCAGGAACCGTCCGGCCAGGATGCGAAGCATGGCGATGTCGGCGTAGGTGGCCGTGACGCCGGCGAGCTCCGCATTGAGCTTGCGCGAACCGTTGCGGACCTTCTCCGTCGCGTTGCGCCGGGTGGCCAGGCGCTCGACGTGGGGGATGGTCGTCCGGATCCGGTCGACGTCCGCCCGGAGGATGCCGTATTCGGAGGTGCGCTGCCGTTCCTCGCTCGCGTTCTGGCTTGCGGGCGGCGGGCGGCTTCCGAGGATGAGGTTGCGGCTCCCGAGGCGCCGGATGCGATCCTGGGCCTCGGCGCTCGCGCCCTCGCCGATCGCCAGCATCGCGACGACCGACGTCACGCCGAAGACGATGCCCAGCACCGTGAGCAGGGAGCGCAGGCGGTGGAGCCAGATGCCCTTCCAGGCCAGGGCGATGACGCGGGTGGGCCTCACGGACGCACCAGGATCCGGTCCACGCGACCGTCCAGCATGTGGATCGTGCGGTGTGCCTGTCCGGCGACCTTCGCGTCGTGCGTGACGACGATCATCGTGGTGCCGGCCTCGTTGAGGTGCGTCAGGAGGTCCAGGATCTCCTGGCCCGTGGAGGAGTCCAGGTTGCCCGTCGGCTCGTCCGCCAGCAGGAGGCTGGGGTCGTTCGCCAGGGCGCGTGCGATGGCCACCCGCTGCTGCTGTCCCCCGGACAGTTGCGTCGGCCGGTGATCCGCGCGGTCGCCGAGGCCGACGCGTTCGGCCAGGGCCTCTGCGCGTTCGCGGGACTCGCGCGGCCCCACGCCCGCGTAGTCCATCGGCACCTCGATGTTCTCGAGCACGGTGAGGTGGGGGATCAGGTTGTAGGCCTGGAAGATGAACCCGAGGGTCCGGCCGCGCAGCGACGAGAGCTCGTCGTCGTCGAGTTCCGCCACGTCGCGGTTCGTCAGCCGGTACGTGCCGGCGGTGGGCCGGTCGAGGCAGCCCATCATGTTGAGCAAGGTGGACTTGCCGGAGCCCGACCGCCCCATGATGGCGGCGTACTCGCCCCGCTCGATCTGGAGGTCGACGCCGTCGAGGGCGTGCACGAGAACCTCGCCCATCTCGTAGACGCGCTCCACGCGCACCAGCTCGGCGACGATCTCCGCGCTCATCAGCTGCCGCTCGGGCGACCCGAGGAGGCGGCGGAGGCCTGCTTGCCCGCCTTCGATCCGGAGGGGCGCTTGCCCCCGGGCGGGCGCTTGCCCCCCGGCGGACGCTTGCCGGCGCCGGGCTCCAGCCCCGGCTCCTTCTCGGACGCGAACCGATCCGAACGAGGCGGCGCGAGGAGCACCTGGTCGCCGACCGAGAGCCCCTCCTTGACCTCGACGAACCGGTCGTTCGTCAGACCGAGGACCAGGGGGCGCTGGCTCCCGTCCGCCAGGTAGGCGACCGGGCGGTCCGCCGTGCCCGCGACCGCCTGCACGGGGAGGAGGATCGCGTCGTCGAGCTCGGCGACGAGGATCTCGACCTGGACGCTCATGCCCGGGCGCACGGTGGGGGGGATCTCGGTGAGCGTGATCGTCGTCGCGTAGACCTTCCGGTCCGGGTTGAACCAGCTCTCGCCCGGGTTGGGAAGCGGCGCGACGGTGGATACCACGCCGGCCAGCGGCGTGTCCGGCAGGGCCTCGACGAGGGCGGTGACCGTCTGGCCCACCTTCACGCGCTCCACGACCGATTCGTGGATGTCGGCGCGCACGCCGAGCCGGCTCAGGTCGGGGATGTTGATGATGGCCCGGCCTTCCTGGACCGTGGTGCCCTCCTGGATGCGCTCGCCGCGATCGTGGCGGCCCCTCCGGCCGCTCGATGCGTAGACCACGAGACCCGGCCGGTCCGCACGGATGACGCACGCCTCGAACTGCCCTTCGAGCTTCGCGAGGCGCTTCTCCTGGAGCGTTCGCTGCACGGCGCGCGACTCCGCGTCGGCTTCGGACTTCGCCTCGGCCGAACGCGCGCGCTTCATCGTGCGCGAGAGCCGGTCCTCGGACTCCACGAGATTGGAGAGGAGTTGCTCCACTTCCTTGGGGAAGTCGTACTCGACGAACTGGGCGTGGGCGGTGCGCGCCCGGTCCAGCCCGATGCGCTTGCGCTCGAGGGCGAGGCGATCCGCTTCCTCCTCGTCGCGGCTGACGTAGCCCTTCTCGCGGAGCTTCCGGCTCCAGTCGTACTCCACCTGGGCGCGCGTGAACTCCTCCTCGGACAGTCCGATGTCGCTGTCGAGCTGGCGGATCGTCTGCCGGGCCTCTCCTTCGAGCTGTTCGTTCTCGAGCAGCGTTCGGATCAGTCGGCGGAGGCCTACGGAGGGTGTGCCCCGTGTGCCGCCGACCTGCACGGGCGTGGACTCCGCATTGGGATCCGCGCACCGCTCCGCGCCGAGGAGATCCTCCACGAGGTCCCGGCCGACGTAGCGCGCGAGGTCCAGCTGGGCGAAACGCACGTCGAGCTCCGCCTTCCGCACGTCGCTCGCGTTTTGCTGGCGCTGGATCTCCAGGTTGGAGACGGCGCTCTCGTGCGCCGCGCGCGACTGCGCCACGTCGATCTTCTGCCGCTCGATCCGGTCGCGGATGTCTGCCGAGTCGAGTCGCACGATGACGAGTCCGCTTTCCACGTCTTCCGGGCTCAGGACGGTGCCCTCCTCGATGATGAACTGGATGGCCGGCCGTCCTTCCACCTGGCTCACCACGGTGTGCGACTCGAGCGCCTCGAGGCTGCCGCCCTCGAGCACGGTCGAGCGGAGCGGGCCGCGCCGGACCGTGTAGAGGGGCACGTCACCGTTCGAGGTCTCCTCGCCTCGGAGAAAGTAGTGCCAGCCCGCAAGTCCCGCGGCGGCGAGGAGCAACAGGAGGAGGAACGGGCGGAGGCGGCGGGGACGGGTTCGGCGCATGGTCTCAGTTCGTGTCGGGGACGGGCGGCGGTTCGGGAGGAGGTGACGTCGGCGGATCGGGTTGGGTTCCGGCCGGCGGATCCTCCGCGGCGTCGGCTTCGGGGGCGGGCGGCGCGGGCACCCAGAGCGCGTCGGCTCCGACCTGGAGGGTGCCCACGTTGAGTTCCAGCTCGAGGCGGGCGATCGCGTGGTCGACCAGGGCCAGCACGGACGCGTTGCGGGCGCGCACGCGCGCGTCCTCCGCCTCGAGGCGGTCCCGCGTGGAGGCCTTGCCCGCCTCGAGGAGGAGGTTCGTGCTCTCCACGCGGCGCTCGGCGAGGCGGGCGCCGTCGGCCTGGATCTCGTAGGAGCGCTCGGCCCGATCGAGCCGGCGGTAGGACTCGCGGACCTGGAGCACGACCCCGTCCTCGCGAGCCTGACGCTGGCGACGTGCCCGGGCAGCCTGGATCAGCGCGGCCCGAAACGCGTTGCGCTCCGCGGTTCGCTCGAGGGGCAGATCGATGTCGAGCCCGAGGAGGCCTTCCACCTGCGGCTGGGTGAGGTCGAACGGATGCTCGTCGGCCGTTCGAAGCGCGCCGCCGAGCTCGAGGTTCACGTCGGGGCCGAGGGCGTTCTCGGCGACCAGGACCTTGCGCCAGGCGTCGACCTCCTGGTCCCGCGCGTTGTCGAGGTCGAGGCGTTCCTCGAGCGCAAGACCGACCGCCGCCGGCTCGCCGTACGGCGGGCGTACGGGGCCGCGGTCGTAGAGGCGCTCGAGATCGTCGTCGGGGAGATCGAGATCGACGCGGATGCGGATGCCGAGTTGGAGCTTGAAGTCGTCGAGCGCAGAGAAGTAGGCGATGCGCGCGAGCAGCCGGCGCTCGTCGGCCCGCAGCTTATCCTGGCGTGTCTGGTCGACCTCGAAGTCGGGGATCCGTCCGGCGCCCGTGGCGCCGAGCGCCTCCTGTCGCTCGAGAAGGCGAAGCAGGCTCTCGTACGCGGTCTCCTCGTTCTTCCAGGTGTTGCGCCGCTGCAGGATGCGGTAGTAGCTCGACGTGACGTCGACCGTGAACTCCTGCTGGAAGCGTGCGAAGTCCCGCATCGCGTACAGGGCATTGCGCTCCGTCTGGATGAGGTTCTCCCGGGCCACCCACCCCGCGCCGCGTGCCAGGGGCAGCACCAGGTCGGCACGGAGCAGCGTCTGCGCAAGCCGGAACGGGTTGCCCGTGGTGAGGTTCTCGAGGAAATCCGTCGCGATCGCGAGAACCAGGCTCCCACCCGTCTCGAAGGCGCGGGACACGTTCGCGTCCGCACCCCCGGAGGCCGTCACGCCGTCGTTCACGCCGCCGCTCTCGCCCTCGAGAGCGCCGTCCAGGCCACCGCCGAACAGCGGATTGAACCGGTTGCGGGCTCCCGTCAGGCTCAAGGCGGCCAGGTAGACCTCCTCGCGTTCCCGCAGGTAGTCGCGAGAGGTCCGCGCGGCCAACGCGAGGGCGTCGTCCAGCGTCAGGCGGTACGGCACGCACCGCCGCGCGGCCTCGGCCACGCGATCCGCGGCGTCCACGTCGAGCCGGCCCACCATCTCGGGCACGTTGCGGCGATCCTCGTCGAGGATGCCGTACACCTCCTCGTCGGCGCCCTCCTTGGTGAACCGGGAGCACGCGGGCAGGGTCGGCAGGAGGACGAGGGTCAGGAGCGCCGCGGCCGTCGGCCACAGGCCGGTTCTCACGACCCCAGACCCCGGTGGGAGATGAGGCGCGGCCCGATCGGCGGAGCAGGCCGCACGAAGAAATGACGACCGACCAGGCGCCGGCCCTCGCCGTCCGGTACCCGCACGGGCTCGCAGTCGGGCGCCTTCTCGTCCGCGCCGGTCGCGACGAGCACCGGCCCCTCGAAGGCACGGACCACCACGTCGAGCGGCTTCTTCGCCTCGGGCCGGCTGCCGATGTGCGTCCAGCCGTCGGTCTTCTGCACGCGCAGCGCGGTGGAATCCATGGCGTGGTCTCCCGGGGCCGATCCGCCCAGCGTACCCGTGGGGCGGTCGGCGGCAGAGACGGGCCCAGGGGGTAGGTTGCGTGACAAATGCATTACAGAGGTGCCCGGGCGGCATCGGAAAAGGACCTACGGTGTCGTCCCGTGGCCGTGCGGCGGTGACCGTTTGAAGATGACGTTCCCACGCGGCCATGTAGGATGGCGCGCAAGCAGGTCGAGTGCGGAGGTTGGCTCGAGGACAGGAAGCGGCATTCCAGAGCGGTTTTCCGGGCGGCGACGTGTCGCGCGGATCCGTCTGCATCCGGGTAGCATTGTTTGCCATTCCGGACTGTGTCGCTTACACCAAGGGCCGCTGGGGGGCACGAACCCCTGCAAGGAGGTAGGAAAGAGATGCGAAACCGTTCAATCCTGCACGGCGGGGGGATCATCCTCCTGGCCGTCATGGGCGTCGTTCTGGTGGGCTGCAGCGGCAACCCGTACTGCGGCCCCTGCGCCGATCCCTGTGACCCGTGCGCGCCGGTGTGCGATCCGTGCGGAACCAGTCAGGCTCCGGCCGGCATTCCGGCCAACGTGGTTCCGGGTGAGGCCTGGTGCCGAATCTACATCCCGCCGCAGTACGAAGAGGTCTGCGAGCAGGTCTGCGTCTGCCCGGAGAGCTGCAGCCGCGAGTGGATCGAGCCGGTGTACGAGAACCGGACCAAGCAGGTCCTCGTCTGCCCCGAGCAGTGCAAGAGGATCCCGGTCCCGGCGGTGTACGAGACCGTCGAGGAGCAGTACGTGGTCTGCCCCGAGCGGTGCAACAAGATCCCCGTCCCGGCGGTCTTCGAGACCGTCGAGGAGCGGTACATGGTCTGCCCCGAGCAGGTCAACCGGATCCCGATCCCGGCGGTCTTCGAGACCGTCGAGGAGCAGTACATGGTCTGCCCCGAGAAGGTCAACCGGATCCCGATCCCGGCCGTCTACGAGACCGTGTGCGAGCAGGTGCTCGTCTGCCCCGAGCGGGTCAACCGGATCCCGATCCCGGCGGTCTTCGAGACCGTCGAGGAGCAGTACATGGTCTGCCCCGAGAAGGT
>JAUXCH010000408.1 GCA_030618975.1 Planctomycetia bacterium | reverse complement strand
CATCTCCCGCTCGAAGGCAAGGGTGAACACGCGGTTTCGCGGCACCACGGCGCTCGAAGAAGCGCGGCGTTCCTTCGGAGTGCCAGAGCCCGTATCCTGGCCACCGTACTCGTGCAGGCACGAGGGGAGCAGGCTGGCCGATGGAGTCGGGGCAACACGACTGGAGGGTGCGTCTCGCCGCCTTCGATTTCCTGAAGGAGCGGGTGGGGATCCACGGCGACCTCCTGCCCTTCCAGGTGCTCAGCCGTGGATTCGACTACGAGGGTGTGCGCGTCCCGCTCCTCGGCCCGCAGGGCATCTTCAAGCCGCGGGTTCTCCCCTCGATCCCGCTGACGATCACCACGGCCCCCGTCGTGCAGGGCAAGGTCAGGCCGTACGAGGACGAGTTCGGCGAGGGGGGGACGATGCGGTACCGCTATCGAGGTACGGATCCTCGACATCGGGACAACGTCGGACTACGCAGAGCGATGGAGCTCCGCGTGCCCCTGATCTACCTCTACGGCATCGTCAAGGGCGTCTACATCGCCACGTGGCCGGCCTTCGTCGTCGGTGACGAGCCGAACCGGCTCACGTTCACCGTACAGCTCGACGAGAGCTCGGTGCTTGCGCTCCCGCGCGATGCCGTCTTCGACGACGATGCCGCCGCACGACGGAAGTACATCACGGTCGCAGCGAAGAAGCGGCTCCACCAGGCGGCCTTCCGTGAACGCGTTCTGCACGCGTACCACCGGAGCTGCGCCATCTGCAGGCTGCGCCACGACGAGCTCCTGGATGCGGCGCACATCGTGCCGGACAGCGACCCGGAGGGCGCTCCCGTCGTGTCCAACGGCCTCGCTCTCTGCAAGTTGCACCACGCCGCCTTCGATCGTCACTTCCTGGGAATCACACCCGAGCTGCGAATCGAGGTCGCGGCAAAGCTCCTCGAGGAAGAGGACGGACCCATGCTGCGGCACGGCCTGCAAGGCTTCCACGGCAAGCTGCTCCACGTCCCGCGCCGTGCATCCGCTCGACCTGGCCTGGCGTACCTCCAGAAGCGATACGCGCTGTTCCGGGAAACGGCCTGACGGAGAGGATTGACGGGTTGCCGCCCTCCGCCTCCGGTCCGGACAACCACGGGGGCCGCGCACACCGGCAGGACCGGGTCCCGCCGGTACCGGGCGCCTCCTCGCACAGCGCGGGTCCACGTGCTCCCCCTGCGCGCCGATACGACACGCATGGAGGCCGTCGACCATGAATGTCCTTATTCGTGTTTACTCCATATAGGACAGAATGGCCAACGGAAGGTCGCGACGCGTGCCTTTCGACCTGCCCCTGCCGGAGCTTCTCGCCGGTCACGGGTGAAGGCCAAGGTCAGGGACCGAGGACGTGTGGAGATACCCCGCATCACCGTGCTGTTTGAGACTCGGAGTCGGTGAATCCGTCTGCGCGATCTCGCCTGCCTGGATCGGAAGCCCCCCAGTCACTCCTCACCACCCACGCATCTTCACGCATGAGGAGTTTGCCGAGAGCCTCCGCGCGCGAGGACGTGCTGGCGGCAGGGCCACGCTGGACTCCCATCTGGCGCGTTGGCGCCGCCAGGGCCGCATCTCGGTGGTCAAGCGAGGTGTCTTCGTACGCGCGGACAGTGATGAACACGGCCATGGGGCGGCACCGGACTATGTGTATAGGCGCACGCTTTCCTGCATCTCTCAAGGCGAAGCGCTCAAGTTTGTCTGCAGCGATCGTGGAGGATCGAGGGCCCCCAACGCTGGCCACCCAGTTGGCTAACGTGACGGTCAATAGCCCTCTACGAGGTACCCGATGCTCTTCTCGCGGCGCTGCTCGGGATCCATGAGCCCTTGGATCTCGACCCAGTACCGGACACCCTTGGTCAGTCTCGCTCTCTTGGGGAGCCAGGTGAGACCGGGTTCCCTGCTCCCGCTCCCTTCCAGTCTCGCGACGCCGTAGAGTTCCAGGGCGCTGTCGTCCCAGAGGCCCTTGCGCCAGCGCTTCAGCGCCTCGTGCTGCCTCGGAGGCAGTCGTTTCAACTTCCACATGCGGACGCTCGGCACACCGTACTCGGGAAGCGCATAGACCATGGGACTCAAGTGGATGCTCCAAGCGGGCTCCCGGCTGTGCTTGGAGGGTCCCGCCCAGTACTTCACGGGGGCGTAGCCCCTGGGAGGCCAAGCGATGACGTCGTGCCTCCAGTCGTCCGGCCTCGACGTGTCCGTCACCCAGATTGCACCAATCCCCTTGCGCAACCCGAAGCCCGTGCGCTGCATGGGTGCATTCAGGTTCCAGCGACGGTGCCCGAGTTCCCACAGGTTGCTGTTGTCGGAATCGTGCATCGTGCTCTTCAGGATGAAGTGCATCGGCCAGGCACTCCCGACCCCCCCTGAGAGGTTGCTGTTGCGTGCTCCGGTCGCCGCCGGCTCGTAGCGATCCTCCGGCCAGCCGGGGTTCGCGGGGTAGTGGGTGGTCCCTCCCAGTAGAGCGAGCAACTCGCAGGCTGCCTGCGCCTTGTCCTGGTAGTCCGCATCGAGTTCCACGTCGTGGGGCGCGCCCGCGAGGTAACGATAGACGTTCAGGTGCCGTAGAGCATCCTGCGACTCGCGGCTGAACTCACGATCGTACCGGGCCTTCAGGATGCCGCGTACCGTCCGGTTGATCTTCGCCTTGGACCGAGGCCAGAAGTCAGCAGAGTCGACGTCCGCCGACACGTCGGCAGGGTGCGCGACAAGGCACAGAAGAACCGCGCAGACCGAAGCACCGAACCTGACCAGGTTTGACCTCAACTTCGCACTCCCGGACCGCGACCTGAAATCCGGCCTCCATGTGCGTCGAGGGTAGCGCTCGGCCGTTACGCACGGCTATCGACGGGGTTACGAGTGGGTAATGCCGTGGACGCTCGGAGTGCCGAGCGACGGCGAGCCCTTCGCCGTGCGCCGGAGGCATTCGATCGGGAGCGCCTCGATGTGCTCGCCGATCGCGATGTGGGGTGGAACCGGGGTACCCGGAGCCGGAGGACCGGCCGCCGAGATCCGCGCTGCGCGGCGGGCGGAGCCCCCTGCCGAGAGCCCGGAGCCCTGAGCGTGCGGGATCCGGCAATGGGGGGAGAAGGGTGCTACCGTCCCGCCATGAGCCACAAGCGCAAGGACCGCGGGAAGAAGAGCAAGGGGCGCCGCGGCTCGAAGCCGCGCGGCGCCGGGAAGGGGCGTGGGTCGCCGCCCGGGGCGACGCCCCTTCCGCCCGGCCGCCTGGTCCCCATGCTGGTCGAGGCCAAGGTCGGGTTGCTGCGACTGGTCCGGGCGTTGGATGCCGCGGGCGTGAACCCCGGGGAGCACCCGGGACTTCCGGACGCGCTGGCCGCGTGCGCGCAGTTGAACGATCTGCTCACCCCTTCCGTCGAGTTCTACGACCGGGAGCCGCCCGGCGAGGACGAGCCGGTAGCCGAGGAGATGCAGCAGGTGCTCGCCGCGAGTTCGGAGCTGCTCGGCCGCGTCCTCGGACTGTTTCCCTCGGAGCTTCGGAAACGCGTTCGCCGCGAGCTGGGTCGCGTCGGCGCCGCGGATCCGGAGATCTGGCTGGAGGTCGAGGGACTCCGCGCGGCCGGGCAGGCTGCGGAGCCCACGCCCGAGGAGCTGGGGCGGCAGCAAGAGGAGGCCGCCTACCTCTACGAGATCGGATCTCCCGAGGATCTCGTAGACGAGCGGGTGGCCCGCCAGGAGGCCAAGGATCTTCCCACCGACTACGGGACGAGCGCGTGGCTGGAGAGCCTGCCCGTGGAGTGGCTCCGGACCATCGCGCGCATGCACCGGGTGGATCCGGCAGGCAAGAAGGCGAGCCTGGTCGCGCGCATCGAGGAGGCGCTGCTCGACCCCGAGAGACTGGCCACGGTGCTCGCCGAGGGTCTGGGGTACCGCGAGCACGGGCTGCTCGCCGCGTTCGTGGCGGACGAAGAGACCCTGCTACGCGAGCTCTCGGAGGACGAGCGGTGGCGCCTGAGGGTCCCGTGGGACTGCTTGCAGGGCCTGCCCAGCGGCATCGGCGGCAGGCTGCGAGTGTTCGGGCTGATCTACGTGGGCATGGGCGAAGACGGGCCCGTGGCGTCCGTACCGCCTGAGCTCTGCGGCCCGATCGTCACCGCGCTCAAGACGGCGGACCCCGAGGGTTGGCGAGGCCTGGACGCGGACCTGCGAGAGGAACTCGAGCTCATCGAAGGGGATGAGCGCATCGACGACGAGCACTCCTCGGGGCGGGAGGAGGAAGGCGACGGGAGGAAGCTGGAGCTCACGGCCGAGGCCCTCGCGGAGTTCCTGGACCTGGATCCCGAACTCCTCAGCTGGCGGAATCACGCCCACAGGGTGCTGGACGTTCTCGCGAACCGCTTCGAGAGCATCCCGCCCCCCGCGGATGCCGCGGAGCGACTGTTCGCCCCCCTCCGGGCCGTTCGCCCGATCTGCGAGGACGACGTCAACTACATCATCCACCTGGTCCTGTTCGGCTGGCGGAGCGAACCCGGCGGCAAGACGGCGGCCGAGTCCCTGCTGGCCCGACCCCAAGGCCTCGAGAAGAAGGAGGTCGCGATCCTCGAGGCGCGGTGCAAGGAGCGGACGGCCCTGTACCGCGTCGAGACCGTGCTCGACGGCGAGGGGGCCGAGGTCGTGGACGCGTTCACGGGAGGCCGCAAGCGGAAGGTGGATGGGCCCGAGCTGGCGCTGGCCTTCGAGGTGGGCGACCTGATTCCCGCCCGCCTGTTCCAGGCCGGTCCGTACTGCCTGTTCGACGTCGTCGCCGAGCCCGTGCATGCGTCCAAGGCCGGCGAAGCCCTGGCCTGGATGGAGGAACAGTTCCGGGAGTACGCCAAGGAGCAGGGCACCATGGACCGGGAGGCCTTCCTGCGGGAGCGCCCGGAGTGCGTGGTCCTGGCGTCGCTGCGGCTGGTCGAGCTGGAGACCGACGAGTACGAGACCGACGAAGCGGGCGACGCCGATCTCGTCGAGCCCCGGCCCCCCGGCCTCTCCAAGCGGCCTCCGAAGCGAGGCAAGCCGGAGAAGATCTACGTCCTCGACGTCGAGCTCGTGGACTCCGAGCCTCCGGTCACCCGGCGCATGCAGGTCTCGGGACGCGTCCTGCTCGGCGACCTCCACGACCTGCTACAGGACGTCATGGGCTGGCACGACGAACACCTGCACGCGTTCGAGGCGCGGGACGGCTCCTG
>JAUXCH010000202.1 GCA_030618975.1 Planctomycetia bacterium | reverse complement strand
GATCAACTTCATCGCGACGATCGCCGTCCTCCGCTACCTCGAGGGGCTGGCGCGCAGACGCCAGGAGCGCAGCGACGCGGAGCCGGGGGGCGCGTCGTGATCCTGCTCGACGTCCTCTCCGCCCTGGGCCTGCTGCTCGGGACCCTCATCCTGATCGTCACGGCCCTGGGCGTCGTGCGCTTCCCCGACTTCTACTCCCGACTGCACGCGGCGGGGAAGGGCGACACCCTGGGGCTCGCGTTCGTCCTCCTCGGGCTGGTGGCGACGGCGGGCCTCTCCCTCGTGAGCCTCAAGCTCGTCTTCATCGTCTTTTTCGTCTTCGTCCTCAACCCCACCGCCACGCACGCCCTCGCGCGCGGCGCCTGGGTCTGCGGCGTGCGACCCTGGCGGGCGACGGGCGAGCCCTTCCTCCAGCGCGAGGGGCAGATGACGGACGAGGAGCGAGACGAGGTGGTGGACGACCACACGGGAGGGGCCTGAGCCGGTGGATCCCCTCCTCGTCACCATCGTCAACGACCTCCTCCTCGCGATCCTCGTGGGCCTCGCCATCGCCTCCGTGCGACTGCCCGACCTCCTCGGAGCGGTCGCGACGCTCGGCGCCTACAGCCTGGTCATGGCGATCCTGTGGTGTCGCATGAACGCCGTCGACGTCGCCTTCACGGAGGCGGCCGTCGGCGCGGGCATCTCGACCGTGCTCCTCCTCGCCGCGATCTCCCGCATCGGGCGCCACGAGCGGCGGACGCCGCGAACCGTGGCGAGCCGCGGCCGCAGCCAGCTTGCGCGGTTCGGCGCGATCGTCGTCTGCGTCGTCACGGCCGGCGCGCTCCTCTACGGCACCAAGGACATGCCGCGCGTGGGGGATCCCTCGGCGCCCGCGACCACGCATCCCGGGGTGGCGGTCCACTACCTGACGAAGTCGGCCGGCCCGGAGGGCGAGGTCGGCCCGCCCAACGTCGTGACGAGCGTCCTCGGCGACTACCGCAGCTACGACACCCTCGGCGAGACGGTCGTCATCTTCACGGCCGGCCTCTGCGTCGTGCTCCTCCTTCGCCAGGCGCAGTCCGTGCGCCGCCGCCGGCGGGCGGTCGAGGCGGGACCGGAGCTCCAACGATGATGAGGCCGCACACGGAGTCGCTCGTCGTGCGCTTCATCGCGCGCCGCTCGGTCCCGTTCATCCAGCTCTTCGCGCTGTATGTCGTCGCCCACGGCGAGGACGGCCCCGGCGGCGGTTTCCAGGGCGGGGTCATCTTCGCGTCCGCCTTCATCCTCCTCGCCCTCACCGAGGGCTGGGGGCGGGGGCGCAGCCGGATGCCCGAACCCGTCAGCGACGCGCTGATGCCCGCCGGGGCGCTGCTCTACGCGGGCATCGGTCTCGTCGCCCTGCTCCTGGGCGGGGGGTTCCTGCAGTACGCCTCCCTCGCCGTCGGCGGCGACCAGCACGCGCAGCACCTCGCCCACCACTTCGGCCTGATCGGCATCGAGGTGGGCGTCACGATCACGGTGGCCGGGTCCATGGTGACCCTCTTCTTCGAGATGGCCCGTCCGAAGCACTTCCTGAACGTCCCGCGGCGCCGGCGTCGGCATCGCCCGGACCCAGACGCGTAGTCCCTGGGGGGGGCGGATGCTCGAATTCCTGCTCAGCCACTACAACTACGCGATCTACATCGCCCTGATGATGATCGGGCTGTACGCGATCCTCGCGCGCGGCAACCTGGTCAAGAAGATCATCGGTCTCAACATCCTCCAGACGGCCGTCTTCCTCTTCTACATCTCCATCGGAAAGGTCGACCGCGGCACGGTGCCCGTGATCTGGCCCGCCGGCGAAAGGCCTCCGGGCTTCGAGAACGTCCCCTACGAGAACCCGCTGCCCCACGTCCTCATGCTCACGGCGATCGTCGTCGGCGTGAGCGTGACGGCCGTCGCCCTGGCGCTCATCGTCCGGATCAAGGCCGCGTACGGCACCGTCGAGGAGGACGAGATCCTCGAGGCCGACGAGCTCCGGGACCGGGAGGGCGACGCCTGATGGACGCCTCGCTGCCCGCCCTCGTCGTCGTCGTGCCGATGCTGGCGGCGATCCTTACGGCACTCGCCGGCCGGTGGTGGCGGCGCCACGCGTGGCCGGTCGCCCTGCTGGCGACCGCCTTCGCCGCCGCCGGATCCCTGCGCATCCTCTGGCGCGCGGTGCACGAGGGCGTGGTGCTCTACCGGATGGGGGGGTGGCCGGTTCCCACGGGCATTCCGTACCGCATCGACCTGCTGAACGGGATCGTCCTGGCCATGGTCGCCTGTGTGTCCTTCCTCTCCGTCCTCTGGATGCGCGAGAGCGTGAAGCGCGAGATCCGCCAGGCCGGCCAGGCCTCCTACTACGCGGTCGTCCTGCTCTTCACCACGGGCTTCCTCGGCATCACGATCACGGGCGACGTGTTCAACCTCTACGTCTTCCTCGAGATCGCCTCGATCACCTCGTACGTCCTCGTCGCGATGGGGCGCCGGCGCGAGGGGCTCTTCGCCGGCTACCAGTACCTGATCCTCGGAAGCATCGGCGCGACCTTCGTGCTGATCGGCATCGGCCACCTCTACATGGCCACCGGGTCGCTCGCGATGACCGATATCGCGGCGCGCCTGAGCGGCGCGCTGGTGGACCACCCGAGCGTCGTCCACACCTCGTTCGCGTTCATCACGGTGGGACTGGCCATCAAGATGGCCCTGTTCCCCCTGCACTCGTGGCAACCGGGCGCGTACACGTACGCCCCGTCCTCCGCGAGCCTCCTGATGGCCGCGACCGCGACGAAGGTGGCGGCCTACGCCTTCTATCGCTTCGCATTCACCGTCTTCGGCACGCACTACGTGACGGCGCGGTTGCCGCAGGTGATGGACGGCATCATGGTCATGGCCGCCGCCGCCATGGTGGTGGGGCCGCTGTTCGCCGTGCGGCAGGACAACCTGAAACGCATGCTCGCGTACAGCAGCGTGGGGCAGATCGGCTACGTGGTGCTCGGCGCCGCGCTGGTGAACGCGTCGGCCATGACCGGGAGCATCGCCCACTTCTGGAACCACGCCGCCTCGAAGGGGGCGCTCTTCGCCGTGGTGGGCATCGTGGTGCTCCGGTCCGGCTCCCCACACATCGACAACCTGCGGGGTCTCGGACGCCGGGCGCCGTGGACGGCCGCGGCGATGACCGTCGCGGCGCTCTCCCTCGTCGGCGTCCCCCTGACCGGTGGTTTCGTCACGAAGTACTACCTGGCCCTGGGCACGCTCGAGACCGGCCGCGGCGTGCTGCTCGCCTTCATCCTCCTGTCCTCGCTCCTCACCGCGGTCTACATGTGGCGCTGCCTCCAGAGAGTCTGGTTCGCCGACCCCGACCTGGAGCCGGCCGTGACCCGCGAGGCCCCCTGGACGATGCGCGTCGCCACCCTCACGTTCGGCGCCGCGTGCCTCGTCTTCGGCGTCTTCGCGTGGATCCCGGTCGACATCGCGTCCGCGGCCGCGCGCGCGTTGCTCGGGGAAAACTGAGATGGGGCTCGCGCTCGCCTCCCTCGTGACGGACGCCGGCCCCGCCCTGAGCGTCGGGCTCTGCCTGCTCGCGATCCCGCTCATCGCCCTGCTGAGGAATCGCCCCAACCTCCGCGAGGCGGCCTCGCTCGGTGTCGCCACGCTGAACTTCCTCCTCGTCGCCGCGATCTACGCCGCACACGGCCGCGGCGAGACGATCCCCGTCGAGGTGTTCCGGATCACCGACGACCTGCGCGTCGCCTTCCGCGTCGACGATCTCGGCCTCCTCTTCGCCCTGACCGCGTCGTTCCTCTGGATCCTCAACACGCTGTACTCGATCGGGTACATGCGCGCGCACCACGAGCACAAGCAGACCCGCTTCTACATCTGCTTCGCCGCGTCGATCGCCGCGGCCATGGGCGCAGCGTTCTCCTCCAACCTGTTCTCCCTCTTCGTCTTCTACGAGGCCCTCACGCTCGTCACCTATCCGCTCGTGATCCACGCGGAGACCCCGGTGGCGAAGGCCGGCGCGCGGCGCTACCTCGTCTACCTGCTGGGCCTCTCGATCGCCTTCCAGCTGCCCGCGCTCTTCATGGTCAAGGCGTACGGCGGGACCTTCGAGTTTCACGCCGAGGGACTGCTCCGCACCTCCACCGCCTCGGCCGGCGTGCTGAGCCTCATCTTCGTGCTCTTCCTGCTGGGCATCGGGAAGGCGGCCCTCATGCCGTTCCACTCGTGGCTGCCCGCCGCGATGGTCGCGCCGACCCCCGTGAGCGCGCTGCTGCACGCGGTCGCCGTCGTGAAGGCCGGCGTCTTCACCGTCAGCCGCGTCGTCTTCCACGTGTTCGGCGTGAAGTTGCTCGGCGACCTGGGCGTCCACGAGGTGCTGGTGTTCGCCGCGTGCTTCACGATCGTGACCGCGTCGCTGATCGCGCTCGCCCAGGACAACCTGAAGCGGCGGCTCGCGTACTCGACGATCGCCCAGCTCTCGTACATCCTGCTCGGTGTCGGCCTCCTGGTGCCCGACGCCCAGGTCGGCGGCCTCGCCCACATCGGCTTCCACGCCGCCGCCAAGATCACCCTCTTCTTCTGCGCCGGCGCCATCCTGGTCGCCACGCACAAGACCCTCGTGAGCCAGCTCGACGGCATCGGACGCCGCATGCCCATCACGATGGGGGCCTTCACGGTCGCGACGCTCGCCATGATCGGGCTGCCCCCGACGGCGTGTCTCGTCAGCAAGTGGTTCCTCGTGGAGGGCGCGGCCGAGGGCGGCCACGGCCTGGTCCTCGCCGTCCTCGTCGTGAGCACCCTGCTCAACGGCGCCTACTTCCTGCCGATCGTCTGGCGGGCGTTCTTCCGCCCGTCGCCCGACGGCGAGACCGGCTGGAAGGAGGCTCCCTGGCCGTGCGTGGTCGCGCTGTCGGCCACCGCGCTCCTGACGATCGGCCTGTTCTTCTTCCCCGGTATCGTGCTCGACCTCGCGCGCGGCGTCGTCACCGCGGCGGGAGGCGTCCGGTGACGCCCGCCATCGGCCTCGTCCTGGTGCTGCTCGGCGCGGCTCTCGCCTTGCCGGGCGGCCGCGCGAAGGAGCGCCTCCAGTCCTTCTCCGGCCCGCTCGCGGGCGTGCTCGCCCTGTGGATGGTCGGCACGCTGGACGTCGGCGAGACGCTACAGGCACGGTTCTGGGGTCTCGACCTGCACCCCGTGCTCGTGACGAAGCTGAAACTCGTGTTCGCCTGGGCCTTCGCGATCGCCCTGGCGCTCTGGGGCGTCTACGCCTGGAAGCTGAAGGACCTGACGGAGCGCGGTTTCGGCCTGATGTACGCCGGCTGCGCCTTCGGCGTCCTCTTCGCCGGGGATCTCCTCACCCTCTTCCTCTTCTGGGAGGGGATGGCGGTCGCCTCGACCGTCGTGATCCTGTGCGGCCGCACCGCAGCCTCGGCCCGGGCCGGCTTCCGCTACGTGATGGTCCACGTCCTCGGCGGCGTCCTCCTGCTCTGCGGCATCGTGCTCCGGCACGCCTCGATCGGGACCCTCGCGTTCGGCCCGGTGGGCATGGAGGCGCCCGGCTCCTGGCTGATCCTCGCCGGCTTCCTCGTCAACGCAGCGGCGTGGCCTCTCGCCGCCTGGCTGCCCGACGCCTACCCGGAGTCGAGCCCCACCGGCAACGTCCTGCTCGGCACGTTCACCACGAAGACCGCCGTCTACGTCCTCGCCGTCGGATTCGCCGGCGTGAACGTCCTCATGCTGATCGGCGGCGGCATGGCGATCTACGCCGTCGTCTACGCGCTGGGGACCCGCAATTACCGCCGCGTCCTCGCGTACTCGCTGGTCGGGCAGGTCGGCTACATGGTCTGTTCGATCGGCGCGGGCGGAGCCTACGGCGCGAGCGGCGCCGCGGCGCACGCGTTCATGCACGTGCTGTACAAGTCCCTCCTCTTCATGGCCGCGGGCGCCGTGTTCCTCCAGACCGGTAGCGCCGTGGGCCGGAAGGCGCGGGGGCTCTGGCGGAAGATGCCCTGGACCTTCGGCTTCGCCGTCGTCGGTGCCGCCTCGATCTCCGCGCTCCCCCTCACCAACGCCTTCGTGTCGAAGTCCGTGATCTTCGCGGCGCTCGCCGAGACGCACGGCTCGTGGGGGCACTTCGCCGAGACCGCGCTGCTGATCGCCTCCGCTCTCGCGCCGCTCTACGTGGGGCTGCGCTTCCTCTGGCTCGCCTTCACCGCGCCGGGCGAGGCCGACGTCGAAGCCGAGCCGGCGCCGCTCTCCATGCGCCTCGGCATGGGGGGGGCCGCCTTCCTCTGCCTCCTCTTCGGCGTGTGGCCGAGCCTGCTCTTCGACCTCCTCCCGGCCTCCATGTCCGGCGTGCACGTCTTCACCTGGGCCCACGTCGGCGAGCAGTTGCTCCTCGTCGCGATCGGCACGGCTGCGTTCCTCGGGATCCGCGCGCTTCGTCGAAAGGTGCCCTTCCCGCACCCCGACCCGCTCCCGGACACCGACGTCGTCTACCTGGGCGCGACGCGCGGCTTCGTGCGGTTCGTCGAGGGTCCCCTGATGACCCTCTTCGGCAGCATCTCGGCCTTCTTCCACGAGACGATCCCCGCGCACCTCGGCTACTTCGCCCGCAACCCCGCGGGGTGGATGCGGCTGGCCTTCGAGCGCGTGCGCCTGGCCGGCGCCGGCTTGTTCGGCTCCGCGCAATCGATCGACGCGGCCCAGGTGAGGTTCCTCCGGCAGGTCGCGCTCTACCGGGAGACCGCCGGCGCCGCCCCGTGGCCCATCGGCCGGACCGTGTTCTTCGGCGCGCTCCTCCTGACCGTCTGGGTGCTGATGCTCGTCCTCTCCTGACCGCGAAAATCCAAACCCGAAAATCCACACCCGACCCGATTTTTCGGCTTTCACCCTGCATGCTCACGCGCCGTCCGGGAGAGGGACGAGGAGCTCGGGACGAGGGGCCGAACGGACGGACCTCGCGCCCCGCAGTCTTGCGCACGCGGAGGTCCGAGGTGAGAGGAGCCCTCAGCGCGACCCTCGTCGCGTGGGCGACGCCCGACGTTCGGTGATCTCGCCGCCCTTCGCCTCGATGTAGCCCAGCCAACTCCCTGGAATCGCGGAGACCGGCGTGGCGTAGGACAGCGTCTGGCCCGTGCCACCGTAGGTGCCCCAGTGGACGCCGACGAGCCGCCCGCCGGCGTCGAAGGTGCCGGCTCCCGAGTTCCCCGGCCCGAGCCGGGCGTCGCTGAGGAGCCACACCTCCCGTTCCCCCTCCATCTCCACGCCGACCAGGGCGCCGTGCAGCACGTTGAGGTTCGAGCCGAAGCCCGACGAACCGGCGCTGCCGTACCCGACGACGCGCAGCGGCGCCTCCAACTCCAACGCGGTGGAGTCGCCGAGGGGCACGAACGGATGCCGACGCGCCTCCGGAACGAGCCCGCCGAAGACGTCCCGCTTGATCGTGAGCAGGGCCAGGTCCCGCGTCTCGTCGGACTCCACGATGCGCGCCAGGTAGAGCTGACGGGGCCGCCCCCGCGGCCGGATCGGGAACGAGACGTAGATGTCGGCGCCCTCGGGCAGGTTCTGGATGAGGTGTCGGCAGGTCAAGAAGAGGCCGGTTGGTGCCACGACCACGCCTGAACCCGTTCCGCCTGGCGTCTCGAGGTGGACGGCTGCGGCCAGGGTCCGGCCGCGGGCGTCCGGGGGGAAGGTGTCGTACGGGGGGAAGTAGGAGGAGGGGAGACGCGGCGGAATGATGCGGGCGGCGGTCAGATGCCCCGCGGCGGTCACAATCCATCGGGCCAAAGGCTGCGAACAGTGTAAATACACCGGTTACCACGGCCGCACGGGTATTTATGAACTGATAGAGAT
>JAUXCH010000842.1 GCA_030618975.1 Planctomycetia bacterium | reverse complement strand
GAAGCGGACCCTCGACGGAGTCCACGCGACGGAGTGCGCCCCGCCCCCCGAGGCCGGCGGCGGCCGGCAGGTCGTCGGGATGCGCGGCGACCTCCCGCACGGCGACCTCGTACCCGGGGAGGCCGGCGAGGACCTCCTTGCGCTCCACGCGGAGGAGGATGCCGCCGGGAACGCCGTAGGCCTCCCGGACCTTTTGCTCGGCCGCAGATCGCACCGTGTCGTCGCCCACGGACGTCATGGTGCCCGCACGAGGGCGCGGGGCAAGGTTCAGTCGCCCTCGATCGGATTCGCGAGGGTCAGGACCACGCCCACGTCCTTGAGCCAGGCCGGATCGAGCTTCCCCTCGATCGTGAGGTCGTCGACCCGCATGCGGCCCTTGATCGTGTAGAAGCCGGCGCGGACGACCTTCAGCTTCACGCCCATGTCCTTGCCGGAGAGCTTCTGGCCCTCGATCTCCATCCAGAGCTTGCCGCGCTTCAGGCCGTACGCGAGGTCGAACGTGCGACCGGAGATGACGTCCGCCTCGGGCGGCCGGCGCGCCACGTAGCGGAAGCCCACGAACGTGTCGCCAAAGCCCATCTTCTTGAACTGGTCGCCGTACTTCATCACCGTGTGCTGACCGCCCCGCTTGTTGTCCCACCGGTGAAAGTACTTCTCGACGATCGTGAAGGTCGCGAAGTCGTGCGAGTCCGTATGGGGCGTGATCATCCCGCCCACGTCCTCGGTTGCGTCGAGCTTCACACGGCACGTGACCTTGAGGTCGCCCTTGAACAGCGCGACGTGGCTGGCTCCGGTGCTCCCCTTGACCTCCAGCTTCTCGTGGTCCCTGGCGATCCCCTGATCCTCCGCCCCCCGGATGGGAAACGGCAGGTTCTCGTACCAGTCTTCCATCTGCTTTTCGTCCGAGAAGTCGTAGTGGAGGGTCACGACACCACGGTGGAGCTTCGTGATCTTCCCGGAGAAGAACTCGTCGACGTGCTTCATCTCCGCGTCCTCGGCCGACACGGGTTCCAGGGACAGGCCCAGGGGGAGGAGCAGCAGCAGGGCGACGAACAGGAGGCGGCGGTGCGGCACGGGCATCTCCTCAGGGCCTGCCCTTGTACCCCGACCGCACGGGCAGGGTCACGCGTCCAGGGCCTCGAGGACGATCTCGGCGTCCAGCCCCGTCATGCAGAGGGGGTCGGCACAGTCACGCCCCCCACAGGGTCGGCAGGCGACGTCGTGGCGGCCGAGAACGGGCAGCAGGCCGATCCGGCCGTCCGCGCGGCGGCCCCAGGGACCGTACGTCGCCGGGTCCTTGGGGCCGAACAACCCCACCAGGGGCGTGCCGGCAAGGGCCGCGAGGTGCAGCGGCCCGGTGTCCGCGCCCACGAGACGCCTCGCCCCCCGGATCACCTCGCCCAACACGTCCAGGCCGGGGGTTTCCACCACCGCGGCGGCGCCGCCCGACCGGGCGACCACCTCGCGCGCGAGGGCCTCCTCCCCCGGAGGCGCGGTCACCACGACCCGCTCGCCGCGCGCGGCCAGGGCCGCGGCGAGGTCCGCGAAGCGCTCCGGCGGCCACCGCTTGAAGGCCCCGAATGCGCTCGTTCCCGGATGCAGCACCACGTACGGCGTGTCCTCGGCGATGCCCGCGTTCGCCAGCAGGACGCGCGCACGGGCCGCCGCACCGGGGAACGGAGGAAGCCCGGGATCCGACCACGCGGCAGCCTTGCGCCCCAGCATGCGACCCACGAGCACGAGATTTCTGAGGACGCGATGCCTCGCGCTGGACGGAGGTCGAATGCCTCGTGTCGTGAACAGGTGGTTGCCCTCGCGCGCGAGGCTCCGGTGGAGTCCGACCCGGCGCCTCGCTCCGCTCAGCCGCGCGATCACGCCGGACTTCAAGTTTCCCTGGAGGTCGAGCGAGGTGTCGTATCCACCCTCGCGCAGCTCCAAGACGAACTGCGAGGCACGACGCGTCCAGGCCGCGGGCCGCCGCCTCAGCTCGCGAAGCGCGCGCCGGGGAAACACGACGACGCGGTCGAGCTCCGCACGGCCTGCGAGGAGGTCAGAAGCTCGATCCTCGACGACCCAGTCGATCCGTGCATCCGGCAGTGCCCGGCGCAGCACGCCCAGGACCGGGAGTGCGTGGATGACGTCACCGAGGGCGGAGAGGCGCACGACGAGGATGCGGGGCGGACGCTGCCGCATCAGGCCTCGACGATCGGAAGAGCGCCGGGCTCCAGGGCCAGCGTGGTCCCGTGCGGGCCCATGGTGATCTCGTGCGGCCGGTCTCGGCAGTCGGTGAGGACCAGACGGTCGACCTGGTGCCCGTCCACGAACGTGCCGTTGGACGCAAGGTTCTCGATGTCCACCATGTCCGGCGCGATGTAGGTGATGCGGCAGTGACGGCG
>JAUXCH010000642.1 GCA_030618975.1 Planctomycetia bacterium | reverse complement strand
GATCAAGGACTACGCGAGTGGTGTACACGCCATCGGCAACTCGACTCCCGGTCTCAGACTCCGGCCAGCGCCGCCAGGACGGCCTCGGGTCCCGTCTCCAGGCCGATCGGGACGCGTAGGACGCGGTCGGCGTAGCGCTCGAGGAGCGGACGGGTGCGCGCCCGGAACCGCTCGATGCGCCGGAGCACGGCCTCCTCGACGTCGTCCGAGCGCCCCGATCGGTCCCCGCCCGCGTTCAGGCGGATTCGCTCGCACAGGACGGCAGGCTCGGCGGCGAGGTGGATCACCGAGACGATCGACACGATCTCCTCGACGCCCTCCGCCTGTCCCACGTGTCGCGGCAGCCCGTTCAGCACGACGAGGTCGCCCGCCCCCAACTCCCGCCGCACGAGGAAGTCGCCGAGAATCGCCGCGGCGATCGGGAACTCGTGGTCCTCGAGGAGGGCGCCCGTCTCGAGCGCGCACTTCACCACTGCGACGTCGGCGTCGGTCAACGCGTCGGGCCGGAGGCTGCCCTCGGACACGGCCCGTAGATGTGCACCGAAGTCGAAGTGGTGGCACCGCCGTCCCCGCCACCCCTCGTGCTCGAGGGCTTCGCCCAGCGGGCTCTTGCCGACACCGGTCGGGCCGAGCAGCAGGAGGGCCCGGGACGCCACGCTCAATCGTCCTCGCGGGCGCAGAAGCGGACGTAGGGATCGGATTCCGTCTCGAGGAGCAAGGCGAGACGGGCGAGCGCGGGCGCGAGCCGTTCTCCGTCGGCGGCTTCGTCGGCCGCCCAGCGCTTCAGGAGCCGCACGGCGTCGGCGCGCACGCCCCAGTCGTCGTGCTCGAGCAGGACCCGCACCACCAGCAGGTCGCCCTCGTCGGGCGCGGGCGCCGTACGGACCAGGACGTCGAGAATCGTGCGCCGGGCCCGATCGGAGAGGTCCGAAGCGGCCAGGTCGGCGCGCACCGCGTCGAGGTACACGGCCGCGTGCCCGACGAGCAGAGCGGAGAGCCGGGTGCGGACGCTCATCAGCGGGTGATCGAGAAGCGGCCGGACGTCGGCGTACACGTCGCTCTCGAGTCCGAGGAGCGTCCCGAGCGCGGCCTGGATGCGCCGCTCGTCCTGGCCGGGCTCCAGCCAGCCCTTCAGCGCCTCGTCGCCGGCGTGGCTCCCGAGCTTCGAGAGCACGCCCGCGGCACGGCGCTCGAACCCGTCGTCCCCGCTCGACAGGATCTTGACGACCGCGCTCTCGAGCCCCGCCGTCTTCAGCTCCCCGATCAGGTGGAGCGCCACCTTCTTCCGGCGCTCGACCTCGCTCGCGAGGTTGCGCCCGAGGAAGGCCGCGACGGCGTCCGGGGCCGCCTCGCCCAGCGCCTTCAGGACCACCACGTAGGCGCGGAGTTCCAGGCCCGACGCGCTCTCCTCGACCTTCGCGTCCAGGAACGGCAGGACGGCCGGCCCGAAGGCGATCAGCCGCTCGCGCGCCTTCGGGACGATGGCGCGGTTGTCCCCCACCTCCCAACGAACCGCGATCGCCCACAGCTCGTCGAACACCTTCGAATCGAGCTCGCCCTCGTACGAGCACACAGCGGGGATCTCCGCCTTTCCCGACGACGCGTCGGCCGCGGGTGTCTCTTCGCCTCCGCCCTCCGGCTCCGGGGGCTCGGGCGCCACGTCGATGCCGACCCCGATGTCGGTGTGCCGCCAGAGGGTCTCGTCCTCCATGATCCCCAGGTAGTCGTCCTTGCCGCCGAGGTCGAGCAGCACGCCGATCGAGGAGAAGCCGCGGGCCGGTCGGCCGAAGTTGATGGACCCCGATCGGCGTCCGGCGTACGTGTCGTCGCCGGAGCGATCGAAGTGGAGCCCGACGGAGTTCGTCAGCGCGGCGCCGTTGCACGAGGTGTTGCCGAGGTAGCGGTCGTTGCCGGCGCGATCGTGCAGGATCGACGCCGCGTAGTCGTGGCTGCCGCCCTGGCCGAGGCCGGCGTGCATGACGTACGTGTCGTGGCCCGACACGTCCACGAGCCCGCCGACGGCCAGGTGGATGCCGCTGCCCTGTCCGTACTGCGTCATCTCGTAGGTGTCGTTGCCGCCGCCGTCCCAGAGCAGGCCCGCCGAGTACCAGTAGCCCACGCCCTGGTCGTAGATGTCGCCGAGATAGCGGTCGTTGCCGTCGTGATCGATCAGCATCGCGATCCCACCGGCGTAGTCGATCCCCCGCTCGCCGATCGCGAAGCCCTGCGAGAACGACTGGTAGCGGTCGGAAAAGAGCGGCGCGTGGAGGTAGACCCCGCCTGCCTCGTAGATGTCGTTCCCGCGTGTGTTGACGCAGAGCGCCACGCCGCGGCACCGCGCGAAGGCCTGCGCGTTGGACCATGCAGAGAGCCTGTCGTTGTCGAACAGGGCGATGTCGACCGGTTCCTGCGTGCCCTCGTCGCTCGTGACCTCGGGCTCCCGCTGCACGGCGTCGTCGAGGAAGAGCCCGACACCGAAGCCGGCGGCGCCCTGCGTGAACGTCTTGCCCGCGTACGTGTCGCTGCCGCCGTCGTCGTAGAAGACGGCCACGCCGCCCATGGCCGCGCCCATCGTCGCGTGGCCCGCGACGTATCGGTCGTTGCCGGCGCCGAGGTCGTAGAAGGCGGCCACGCCGAGCACGGCCGCACCCAGCGTGAGGCTCACGTCGGCGCAGTCGTAGACGTCGTCGCCTTGGAGGTCGGCGAACAGTGCGACACGCCGCCCGTCGATTCGGTAGGCACTCCCGATGCGGCAGTTCACGTAGCGGTCGTTCCCGCCGGGATCGATCAACACGGCGTAGTCGCCCTCGTAGACGTCGTCGCCGAGCGTCCCGAGCACGATGCGGCCACGGGAGGAATCGGCGACGACCGGCTCGTCGGTCGGGAAGACCGAGGCGGGGAGAGCCTCGAGCCAGGCCTGCACGCCGCCGAACCGCAGGATCCACTCGCCCGCCAGATCCCAGGCGGGGATCCGCGCCGCCGTCTCGTGGAGCCAGGCGTCGGACTTCGCTTCGGCGGCCTCCTGGAGCGCCGTCTCCACGGCTTGCGGGCCGAACGGGGCGACGACCTCGTGCCACGCCAGCTCGTCGGGCAGGAAGCGGTACAGGAGTGCGGCGTCCTCGACGGAGAGCGTCTCGAGGAACCCCTGGATCGGGCCGGGCGCCAGCAGACAGCGGCGCAAGCCGTCCAGGAGCTCCTCCTGCGTCGTGGCAGCCGGATCTTCCGCCGCCGTGCTCCACGCGGGAACGCCCTCCAAACCCTCCCAGGGGGCGCCTTCGGCGAGCACGCGCGAGATCTCGATCACCTCGGCGGCCGGACGGCGGATGCCCGCATCCGGATCGGCGAGGACATCCTCGACCGTCGCGACGAAACGGTCCATCCACGGCGCGATGCGCAGCGGCTGGGCAAGCATCTCCCGCACCGTGCCGAGGCAGGCGTGTCCCTCCGTCATGGCCTTCTCGAACGTGAGGTCCTCGCGCGTCATGTTCGCGGCGTGGAGCGCGCGGTCGAGCGCGGCGAGCTCCTCGGCCGTGTAGGTCCCGCCGAACGGCCCTCCGCCCTCTTCGGCCCCGCCGTGGGGCGAGAGCCCGAGAAGCAGCGCGAAGAGGCAAAGACTGGCGATGCCG
>JAUXCH010000664.1 GCA_030618975.1 Planctomycetia bacterium | reverse complement strand
GTAACAACTCCTTGGCCCACAGAACGACATGGCTACGATCCGACTCCCACGGCCCACTGGGCGAGATCCCGCGCGCGCGGGCGGTCGAGGCGCGCTCCGGGGGACGTCACGCGTCCGTACGGCGCGCCGATGGGCACCGCCTCGCGCGTCGCAAGGTCGACGAGCACGTTCTTGGGGTAGCAGTCGCCGTGGCGGAAGCCCGCGTCGTGCCAGCGCGCCAGCGACCGCGCGAGGTCGAGCGACGCCTCCTGCCCCGCGCCGGACTGGAGCCACGTGCTCGCCGTCTCGGCGCCCGCGAGGTACGGCCTCACGAGCACCGCGCCCACGAGGCGTCCGCCGCTTCGCCGCTCGGCGACCGCGAGCGGCGCGGGCGTGTGGATGCCGAGCGCGAGCAGGTGGAGCGACACCTGCGCCTCCCGCCGCTCGCGCGAAGCGCGCAGGAACGTCCTCCAACGCCGGCCGGGCCGTGGACGCCGCCACTTCACGAGCAGGGGTGACCCGGCCTCGACGCGTACGGCGGCAGACTGGCGGTCGCTGGACAGTCGCGTGCCGTCCTCGGCGACCGTCATGCACGCGGCGACGGAGACGAGTCCTGCCGCGTCCAGCAGGCTTCGGGCCCCGTCGGCGATCCACCAGGTCTCACGCAACGTCGCTCGCCTTCCGCGCTACGTCGAACACGACCACGGCGACGAGCGAGAAGAGTCCGTTGAGCCGCCGGGGCCGGTCCCGCAGGACGAGCCCGTGGGAACCGGCCTCCTCGCGGAGTTGTTCGGGGTCCAGCGCGACGCGCCGTCGCTTGCGGCCCCGCCGGCTCTGCAGCCGGTGCTTGAACGTCGTCGCGTCCGAGAAGGACATCACGACGCTCCCCTTCGTCACGCGCGCGAGTTCGGCGAACACCCGCGCCCGCTGGGCCGGATCCGCGATGTGATGGATGAGCCGGTGGCAGACGGCGGCGTCGAAGTGTGCGTCCTCGAACGAGAGGTCGTCCACGGAGGCGACGGCGAAGTCCAGACGCCCGCCCGCGGACAGCGGCGCGAGCGCGCTTCTCGCCTCGTCCACCATCGCCTCCGAGAGGTCGACGGCCGTCACGTGGTCGGCGTGCGCGAGGATCGTCGGCGTCAGGCGCCCGGCGCCGCACGGGCAGTCGAGCACGCGACCGCGCACGCCGGCCTCGTCGAGTGCCCGGTCGACGACCCCGAGCTCGCGGCGGTTCGACAGGCGGCGGGAGAGGGAGCGCTCGTACTTGTGGCGGTAGGCGAGCGCGCCTTCCTTGCTGCCGTAGCGGGTGAGGAGATGCCGTTCCACGGCTGAGAGCGTACCTGCGGCCTTCTCCTTCCTCGGGCCGATTCCGCATGCGCGACTCCGGCGCATCGAGCGCTAGAATCCCACTCCACCCAGGAGACGTCGCCCGATGAGCCTGCGGATCCGGTTTCGCGGCGGAGCGCTGGCCGGCAGCACATTCGCCTTCGACGACGATGTGGACCGCATCGTGATCGGGCGCGACCCCGAGCGCTGCGACGTCGTGCTGCCGCCCGAGATGACCGAGGTGGGGCGGGAGCACCTGGCGGTGAAGCGGGTCCTCGCGCGCTACCGGCTCGAGCTCAACCAGGCGAATCTCGTTCTCCTGGACGACGTTCCGGCCCACGACGGTCAGGAGCTGCCCGAGGTCGCTCACCTGCAGCTCGGCGAGGACGGGCCGCGGCTCGTCCTCCAGACGATCGGCGACGAGACCGTCCCCCCGACGATGACGCACGATGAGGTCGTGCCTGCGCCCGACCTGCACGACGTCGTCGAGGCCAACGTGCGCAGGACACGCGGGACGCGTCGCGGGGTCCTCCTGACGTTCGCCGTCCTGGCGGTGCTGGTGGGGGTGATCGTCTGGGTGGTCGAGAGCACGGGCAAGAAGGTCGCGGCCGTGAGCGAGGAGCAGGCGCGCGTGCGCGGCATGCTCGACGAGACGACCGGCGAGCTCGAGCGCATGGCCGACGAGCACCGCGAGACGACCGGCGACCTGCACGGCCGACTCTCGCACGTCGACGACCAGCTGGGGGCGATCACGCCCGACCTCTCGGGGTTGCGGGACGCCGTCGCGGGGCTCGGGCCGCGCATGGAGGGCCTCGAGGAACGCGTGCGGGAGAAGGCGCCCAGCCTCAAGCGCTGGCTCAACCGGGCGGAGCCCTCCGTCTACGTCGTGATGCTCCGGGACGAACGGGACGTCGAGCACTCGCTGGCCACCGCCTTCGTCGTCGGCGAGGACGTGCTGGCGACGAACGCGCACGTCGCCGAGTTCTTCGAGCGCGTGAGCCCCGGCGGAAACCTCGCGCCCGCGACCCTGTTCGTCCGCTCGCCGGGGGAGGACCCACGCGACCACGAGGTGACCGGCGTGCGGATCCACCCCGGGTACCAGGTCTTCGTCGACCTCTGGGGGGAGTACCGCCCGACCGGCATGAGCCCCGAGGGCCGGCTCCACCTCCTGCGCCCCGCGGGCGCGGCGTGCGACGTCGCCCTGCTCGAGGTGGCGGAGGGCGACGGCCTCGCCGATCCGCTGTCGATCGCGCCCCGCGCGGCGCTCGCCTCGCTCGGCGCCGGCGACGTGGTCGGCCTCGTCGGCTACCCGTCGGAAGATATGTCGCTGGGCGGCGTGAACCTCGCGCACCCGAAGCCGACCACGCAGATCGCGCACGTCACCGCGGTCACGAACTTCTTCCTCGCGGCGGCCGGACCGGACGAGCGCCTCCTCGTGCAGCACTCCCTCCCCGTCACCGGCGGAGCGAGCGGGAGCCCGATCCTCGACGACGAGGGCCACGTCGTCGGCGTGCTCAGCGCGGGAAACATCACCCTCACGCCCTTCGGCTCCAGGTCGCCGAGCGCGGTGCTCGTGAACTTCGCGCAGCGGGCCGATCTCATCCGCGAGTTGGTCGGTGACGAGGCGGACGCGGCGCAGGGACCGCGGACCCTGCGCTGGCGCAGCGGAATCGGCACGCTCATGTCGCTCGAGGCCGCTGCTCAGAAGGGCGCGCTCGGCTTCCTCGAGCGCTACCTCGAGGTGCTGGAGCGCGACACCGGCGTCGCGCCGCAGGAACTCGGCGACTGGACGGGGGTCGTCGACACGCAGGATCCGAACCGGAAGTGGCCTCCGTATCACGACGAGACCTTCGAGATCCCCCAGAAGGGCGTCTACGTCTTCTTCGCGTACGGCGTGCTCGGGCAGAACGTGAACGTCGCCGTCGTGCACGAGACCGACGACGACCAGGTGTTCGCGAAACAGCGGACGCCCGACTGGTACGCCGCCGTCCGCCTCAGCGCGGACGGTCCGGCGAAGGTCCGGATCCGCGTAACGGGCCCGCCCGACGCAACCTTCGCGGCGTCCGTCTACGGCTTCTGACCCACGTACGGTGCCAGGCACCATGCGAGGAGTAGCGGCCGACGCCCTTCCGCATGCCGGACATCTTCCCTCGCTACC
>JAUXCH010000891.1 GCA_030618975.1 Planctomycetia bacterium | reverse complement strand
GGGTGAAGTCCCCCATGTGACCCTCGAACCCGCCCCCGTCCATGTCGATGTCGACGTCGAAGTCGCCGCCGCCGTCCATGCCGAAGAAGAGCATCATGACGATGCGGAGCGAGAACAGCAGCGTGCCCACGACGGCCATGCTGAAGTAGAGGGTCTTGTCGCTGAACGTCGAGAAGAGCTCGTCGATCCACGACGCCAGGAGCAGGCTGTCGATCATGTGCGAGATCCTGGTGGTCGAGAGGATGCGGCCTGCCGGCGCGGCGGCCGGCGCCAAGGTACGGGGTCCGGCCCCGGAGGGACAGGGCTTTCCCGCGACCGGTCGTCCGGACGGTCTTCGAGCCGGACGGCCGGGGCGCGACGGCGACGACCGGGGCGGCGGCGAGGGCGACGGACACGTGACACCGGCCGATTGCGAGCAGCGTGGCGTGCGGCCGGGAGGCGTGCCGCGAACGGGAGGGGACTCCCGGTCCGAAGCCGCCGTTCCGGTTCAGACGGTCGTGGCGGCCCGCTCGAGCGGCTCGAAGCGGCCCTGGAAGAACCTCAGTTTCTCCGGTTCGTAGACGAATTGGAGGCCCTGGATCTCGTTTCGGCGCGCCCACAGGCGGATGATGCCTTCCGCGACGCCGCGCATGTGGTCGTTGGAGTAGGCGCGCCGCGGGATGGTCAGGCGGACCAGCTCGAGGGGCGGGCGGTAGTTGTCGCCCGTCTCCGGGTTGCGGCCCTTCGAGACGTTGCCGCGCTCCATCGCCCGGACGCCGGTCTCGACGTAGATCTCGGCCGCGAGGCGCTGTGCCGGGAACGCGTCCTGGTCGACGTGCGGGAGGAACTTCCGGGCGTCGAGGAAGATCGCGTGCGATCCGGGAGGTCGCACGATCGGGATCCCGGCGTCGAGGAGCAGGTTGCCCAGGTACTCGGTCTGCAGCACTCGGGAGCGGATGTAGCGCTCGTCGAGCATCTCGCGCACGCCCTGCGTGATGGCCGCGAGATCGGCGGCGGGCAGGCCGCCGTCCGTGACGTTACCCTCGTAGATGCGGAGCATCTCCTCGGCCTGCGTCGCCTTCTGTGCGTCCTCGCGGAAAGCCAGGATGCCGCCCATGTTGATCAGGAAGTCCTTCTTGCCCGACACGGTGCAGCCGTCCCCGTAGAGCATCATCTCGTTCAGGATGTCCTTGATGGACACCGCGTGGTACTGCGGGTCCCGCATCTTGATCATGCAGGCGTTCTCGGCCACTCGCGTCGCGTCGAAGTAGACGGA
The DNA here is from genome assembly GCA_030618975.1 of Planctomycetia bacterium. Taxonomy (GTDB): domain Bacteria; phylum Planctomycetota; class PLA2; order PLA2; family JAEUHO01; genus JAUXCH01. Next base: position 922 of record JAUXCH010000891.1, on the reverse strand, counting down.
GATGCCCCTCTCGCTGCAGAACGTGTGGACCTCCTTCATGTTGTCCCTGCTCACGGGCTGGCCGCCGGCCATGTTCACCGAGTGCTCGAAGGACACGTAGGCGATCTTCTCGGCACCGTGCTCCTCCACGAGGGCGCGGAGCTTGGCCATGTCGATGTTGCCCTTCCAGGGGAAGGTGCTCGTCGAGTCGTGGGCCTCGTCGACGATCACGTCGGCGAAGATGCCGCCGGCCATCTCCTGGTGGAGCTTCGTCGTGGTGAAGTACATGTTCCCGGGCACGTACTGACCGGGCTGGATGGAGATCTGGCTGAGGATGTGCTCGGCGGCCCGGCCCTGGTGGGTGGGGAGGATGTACTCGTAGCCGAAGACGTCCTGCAGCAACGCGACGAACTGGCGGTACTCCTCGCTGACCGCGGTCGTGGGACGGGCGGCCTCGTACGCGGCCCACTGGTCCGTGCTCATCGCCGTGGTGCCCGAGTCCGTCAGGAGGTCGATCGTGACGTCCTGCGAGCGCAGGAGGAAGGTGTTGTAGCCCGCCTCCTCGATGGCCTTGCGGCGCTCGTCGTGCGTCAGGTGCCCGACGTGCTCGATGGTGTGGATGAGGGACGGCGCGCAGTCGAAGGTGAACTCGTCGAGGATCGGAATCACCCAGCGGTACCGCATCTCGTCGCGCCAGGTCTTCTCGGAGGATGGCTCGAGCGTGGTGATCTTCTCCCGCTGCTCGTAGAGGTTGATGATCGCGTCCGCGACCTGGTCGAGCTGGTGGTTGGTCATGGCGAGGCGCGGGATCTGCACCGGGAGGATCGCGTCGCGGTTCAGCATGCCCGCGGCCACGGCCCGCACGCCGCTCGAGAGGTAGAGCGCGTTGGAGAGGGCGTCCTTGCGGTGGAGGTCCACGTGCGGCAGGAACTCGTCGGCCTGG
>JAUXCH010000244.1 GCA_030618975.1 Planctomycetia bacterium | reverse complement strand
TAACTCTGTCGGTGCAGCAGAAACAATCTGACTCGGTAAATTATCAGCTGAGCTCTCACCTTGAAGGGAATGTTGGCTTTTCGACGGACGTTAATGCCGGTTTAAATTGGCGCTGTGGACGATTGAATACACCCTGGTGGAGTTTCAATCCTTCGCATCATGAGTACATCTCGTCGGCCTCGTGCTGGTGGTGGGCGGGTGCCTCTTCGTGCTTCTCTGGAATCCGCCGGAGAAGGAGGTCGAGCGGCCGAAGATCGTCCGCCCCGCGAAGCTCCACGAGGTCCAGACGGTCGGCGAAGCCGTCTCCCGGAGCTACACGGGCGTCGTCAAGGCCTCGATCCTGGTCGACCTCGCGTTTCGCGTCGCCGGCCCCCTCGTGGAGCTGCCCATCGACCGCGGCCAGGAGGTGGAGGCGGGCGATCTGATCGCCCAGATCGACCCGCGGGACTTCCAGACGAAGTTGGCGGACGCCACGAGCTTTCTCGAGAAGGCCCAGGCGAATCTCGATGCCATGAAGGCAGGCGCGCGGGAGGAGGTGGTCCTCCGCCTGAAGAACAAGATCCGCGCCGCCAAGGCGGACCTCGAGAACGCCGAGATCGAGTTGACCCGCTACCAGAAGCTCCTCGACGAGGGCGTGATCTCGCAGAGCGAGTACGACGGGATCCGGCTCCGGCGCGACACCGCCATGGAGACCAAGGAGGCGGCGGAGCAGGAGCTCGTCCAGGCAGAGAAAGGCGCGCGCCAGGAGGACATCGACGCGCAGGAAGCCCTGCTCCGGGGGCTCGAGGCGCAGAAGCGGGACGCGGAGAACGCCCTGGCCGACACCAGCATGAAGGCGCCCTTCGCCGGCCGGATCGCCAAGCAGTTCGTCGAGAACTTCCAGGACGTGCGCGCCGGCCAGGTCATCGTCAGTCTCCAAGACGTCGACCAGGTCGAGATCGTGGCGGACATCCCCGAGTCGATCGTCGCCGTGGTGAAGCGCCACAACATCAAGAGCCTCGAGGTCACGTTCCCCTCCCTCCCCGATCGATCGTTCCCGGTGGAGCTCAAGGAGATGGAGACGGAGGCGGACCGGCGCACGCAGACCTACGCCCTCACCGTCACGATGCCCTCTCCGGACGACGTCAACCTGCTGGCGGGAATGCCCGCAGAGCTGCATATCGCGATGGAGGGCCTGGGCGACAAGGAAGCAGGCGTGATCGTACCGGTCACGGCGGTCTTCGCCGACGAGGCGAGGAACCCGTACGTCTGGATCACGACGCCCGTGGACGGAACGGAGGGCGTCTTCGACGTGAAGCGCGTACCGGTCACCGTGGATACGATGAGCGGCACGCAGATCCTCGTGACAGAGGGTCTGAAGGGGGGCGAGCTGATCGTCACGGCCGGTGTGCACTTCCTCGACGCGGAGACGCAGGTTCGTCGTCTCCAGGTCGAGCCGTAGGTCGCCATGAACCTCGCCGAGACCTCGCTGAAGAACAAGACGACCGTGCTCGTCCTGATCGCCGTGGTGGCGCTCGGCGGCATCGGCGCCTTCCAGAGCATGGGCCGTCTCGAGGACCCCGAATTCACGATCAAGGACGCCCAGGTCATCACGTACTACCCCGGCGCCACCGCCGAGGAGGTCGCCGAGGAGGTGACGGACGTCATCGAGAAGGCGGTCCAGAAGATGGGGCAGATCCGCTGGATCAAGTCCAAGTCGTATCCCGGTCTCTCGGTCATCACGCCGAGGATGCACGACAAGTACGACAAGACCACGCTGCCCCAGGTGTGGGACGAGCTGCGCCGCAAGGTGGGCGACGTCCAGAACAAGTTGCCGCCGGGGACCAGCACATCCATCGTCAACGACGATTTCGGCGACGTGTACGGCGTGTTCTTCGCGCTCTACGGCGACGGCCCCACCGATGCCGACGTGGAGATGCTCGAGAAGCTGACCGGGCAGACCCTGCCGCGCGCGGCCCTGGCGGAGTTCTCCTACCGCGAGCTCAAGGAGTTCGCCGACAACCTCGAGAAGGAGCTGCAGCTCGTCACAGACGTCGCGAAGGTCATCATCTACGGCGCCCAGGAGGAGGTCATCTACGTCGAGATGTCACGTTCGCGCATGGCGCGCCTGGGCATCTCGGAGAGACAGATCTACTCGACGCTCGAGGGCCGAAACGTCATCCTCCCGTCCGGCCAGGTCGACGTGGGCAAGGAGTTCATTCGGATCATCCCCTCGGGCGACCTGGACTCCGTGGAGTCCATCGGCAACACCCTGATCCAGGGGATCGCCTCCGAGCGCCAGATCTTTCTCAAGGACATCGCGGACATCCGACGCGGGTACGCGTACCCGCCGAGCACCATGCTCCGCTTCGACGGCCGGCCGGCGCTGGGAATCGGCGTGTCCACCGTCCCGGGGGGCAACGTCGTCCTGATGGGCGACGCCGTCCAGAACAAGCTCGACGACATGCTGGCGCAGACGCCGATCGGCCTCGAGGTGGGTGTCATCTACTGGCAGGCCAACTACGTGACGGCGTCGATCAACAACTTCGTGGTGAGCCTCCTGCAGGCGATCGCCATCGTCGTCGGCGTGCTCCTCTTCGCGATGGGCCTCAGGAGTGGGATCCTCATCGGCATCATCCTGCTGCTCACCGTGCTCGCCACGTTCATCCCGATGAAGGCCAACGGTGTCGCGCTCGAACGCATCTCGCTCGGCGCCCTGATCATCGCGCTCGGCATGCTGGTCGACAACGCGATCGTGGTCGTCGACGGCATCCAAACCCGGATCGAAGCCGGCAAGGATCGACTCAAGGCGGCCGCGGAGGTCGTTGGGTCCACGATGTGGCCGCTGCTCGGCGGGACGTTCGTCGCGATCCTGGCGTTCGGAGCCCTGGGGTTCTCCCAAGACAGCACGGGCGAGTTCACCCGGTCGCTGTTCCAGGTGATCACCTACTCCCTGCTCCTGAGCTGGCTCCTCGCGGTGACGGTCACGCCGCTGCTCGCGGTCATGATGCTGAAAGGGAAACCGGAGGGGGAGAGCAAGGACCCCTACGGCGGCGCGATGTTCCGCGGCTACCGGGGGCTCCTCGGCACGCTGATCGCCCGCCGCTGGATCACCGTGGGCGTTCTCGTGCTCATCCTGGCGGTCGCCGTGAAGGGCTTCAAGTTCGTGGATCAGAGCTTCTTCCCCGACTCCACGACGCCGCAGTTCACGATCGACTACTGGACCACGCAGGGTACGTCGATCGAGACGACGCGCGACGACCTCGCCGTGATCGAGGACTACGCACTCACGTTGCCCGGCGTCCACCACGTGGCCACCTGCGTGGGTGCGGGCGCGCCCCGCTTCATGCTGACCTACACGGCCGAAGAGCCGAATTCAGCCTACGGCCAGCTGATCCTGGAAGTCGAGGACTACAAGAAGATCAGCGAGTACATGGCCGCGATCGACGCGTACGTCGCCGACCACTTCCCCGACGCGATGACCTACGGTCGCCGCTTCGTGCTTGGCCCCGGCGGTGGATCCAAGATCGAGGCCCGGTTCTCCGGACCCGACCGTGCCGTCCTCCGCGACCTGTCCGAGCAGGCCCAGGCGATCATGCGTGCGGACCCCGGAGCCCGCGACGTCCGGGACGATTGGCGCGAGCAGGTCAAGACGATCCACCCCGTCCTCAACGAGGGTCCGGCGTCGCGGGCCGGTCTCACGAGAGCGGATCTCGCCAACGCGATCCAGCGCACCTACGGCGGAACCCCGGTCGGCCTCTACCGCGAGGGGGACAAGCTGATCCCGATCACGAGCCGTGCGCCGCCGGCGGAGCGCTCGAACGTGGAGAACCTGTACGACCTGCAGGTCTGGAGCCCCGTGGCGCACGCCACGATCCCCATCGGACAGGTCGTCAAGGGCTTCGAGACCGTCTGGGAAGACGACATCATCGCCACCCGCGATCGCGTGCCGACGATCACCCCCCAGTGCAACCAGGTCTCCGGCAGTGCGAGCGTCGTCCTCAATCGATTCAAGTCTGCGATCGAGGCGATCGAGCTGCCTCCCGGCTACAAGCTCGAGTGGGGCGGCGAAGACGAGAACTCGAGATTCTCCCAGGAGGGTCTCGCGCGAACGTTCCCGCTGATGATCCTCCTGATGATCTTGATCGTCGTGATCCAGTTCAACTCGATCCGACTGCCCCTGATGATCTGGCTCACCGTCCCCCTCGCCCTCGTGGGCGTGACCGGCGGACTCCTGATCTCGTCGCAGCCTTTCGGTTTCATGGCCTTGCTCGGGGCGCTCAGCCTCATCGGCATGCTCGTGAAGAATTCGATCGTGCTCGTGGACGAGATCAACAACCAGATCAAGGCCGGCAAGCCGCGCTACGACGCGCTCATGGAGGCGTCCCTCAGCCGTCTGCGGCCGGTCTCGATGGCCGCGCTCACGACGGTGCTCGGCATGCTCCCGCTGCTCCCGGACGCGTTCTTCGTCTCGCTAGCGGTGACGGTCATGGCCGGACTGGCGTTCGCCACCATCCTCACGATGGTCGTGATCCCGACACTCTACGCGGTGTTCTTCCGCATCCAGTCCGACGAAACCCTCGAGGGCGCGTAGCCGGGTGCAGATTCCAGGGAGGGTGTCGACCTCCGGGTACTCCCGTGGCGCCGCAGTCCCCGCGCGGGGCCGGGACCGGCGCCCAGGCGACCCCGCCGGAAGGCAGGAAGTCCTCGCGGGCGCGCGGCGAGGTGCGCGAAATCGCAGGACTTGGCGCTGCCTCCGCACACGTCCCTGCCCCGTTCGTATGCTCCCTCTCCGGAGCTCGAACCGTGAATCCTCGCTTCATCCAGACCCTCCTCGAGAACCGTCGTATCGGGCGCGCCGCCATTCCGTCCCAGTCTGCGGCGTGGCGCTTCGCAGATGCCCTGATCGGGACGCTCTTTCCGCACTTCTCCAGTGAGGAGGAGTTCTTCGTGGCGAAGGAGATCGAGGGGCGTCTGGCGTTGCTCGCCGGGGACCTGCGGCGCCTGCTGCGTCCGATCGAAGGTCAGTTGGGGAAACCGGTCGACGAGGTGGTGGGCGCGCTCTTCGCCGCGCTGCCCGAGATCACCCGGAAGCTCGACCTCGACGCGCGGGCGATCCGCGACGGGGATCCGGCCGCCGAGAGCTACGACGAGGTCGTCCAGGCGTATCCGGGCTTCTACGCCATCGCCGTGCACCGGATCGCGCACCAGATCTACCAGAGCGGTGTGCCGATCCTGCCCCGACTCCTCTCGGAGCACGCCCACCGGCAGACGGGCATCGACATCCACCCGGGGGCGCAGATCGGAGAAAGCCTGTGCATCGACCACGGAACCGGGATCGTCGTCGGTGAGACCGCCGTTCTGGGAGATCACGTCAAGCTCTACCAGGGTGTGACGCTCGGGGCGCTCAGCGTGTCGAAGCAGATGGTCGACACCAAGCGGCACCCCACGATCGAGGACCGCGTCGTGATCTACGGCTCCGCGATCATCCTGGGAGGCGAGACCGTCGTCGGGCACGACAGCGTCATCGGCGGCAACGTCTGGTTGACGGAGAGCGTGCCCCCCCACTCGGTGGTCGTCCACAAGAGCGAGGTCCACGTTCGACGCAAGGCCGGAAGCGCCGACCTGCTCGAGTTCCACATCTAGCCCCAACCCGCGCTGACTCCGTCGGCCTGCCGCGGAGATCGGAGGAAACCGTGCGATTCGAAACCATCCTGCAGTCCATCGGGAGCACGCCCCACGTGCGCATCCAGCGACTCTACGGCGCGGATGCCGAGGTCTGGATCAAGCTCGAGCGCGCCAACCCAGGCGGGAGCATCAAGGACCGTATCGCCCTCGCGATGATCGAAGACGCCGAGGAGCGCGGCGTCCTGACGAAGGGCACCGTGATCGTCGAGCCGACCTCGGGGAACACCGGCGTCGGGCTCGCCATGGTGGCAGCGGTCAAGGGCTACGAGATCGTCCTCGTCATGCCCGAGTCCATGTCCGTGGAGCGGCGGCGCCTGATGGCCTCGTACGGAGCCCGCTTCGAGCTGACGCCGCGAGAGGGCGGGATGAAGGGCGCGATCCAGCGGGCCCGGGAGTTGGCGGAGGAGCTCGGGCAAGCGTGGATGCCGATGCAGTTCGACAACGAGGCGAACACGCGGATCCACCGCGAGACGACCGCGCAGGAGATCCTGGCGGACTTCCCGGACGGGCTGGACGCGCTGATCACCGGCGTGGGAACCGGCGGCCACATCACAGGCTGTGCCGAGATCCTCAAGGAACGATTCCCCGAGCTGAAGGTCTACGCCGTCGAGCCGGACGCCTCGCCGGTGCTTTCCGGCGGCGAACCGGGTCCGCATCCGTTGCAGGGCATCGGAGCCGGGTTCGTGCCGTCCATCATGCGCCCGGACCTGCTGGACGGGGTCATCCAGGTGTCGAAGGACGAAGCGTTCGAGTACGCGAGTCGGGCAGCGAAGGAGGAGGGGATGCTGGTGGGCATCTCAACGGGCGCCTCCCTGGCGGCCGTCGCGAAGCAGCTCCCCGAGCTCGGTCCGGGATGCCGCATCCTGACGTTCTGCTACGACTCGGGAGAGCGCTACCTGTCGGTCGAGGGGCTGCTCTAGGCGCGCCCGAACGATTCTTGAGGGGGCCCGGCCAGGAGGAGGCCGAACGGCGCGCCGCACCCGAAACGCAGCGAGAGCTCGCAACGATCCGGCCGCTGCGCCACGCGATCCTCCGAGGCGGTGGATCCCACCGCTCCCGGTGCGTCTCCCCCCGTGCCGTCCGCTACCGCCGCTCGGCCCGGTAGATCCTCAGGGCACCCGTCGACGGATCCACCACCAGGAGGTCCGGCAGGCCGTCGCCCGTGAGGTCCACGGTCGTGAGGGCGGTGGCCTCGCCCACGTCCACCGCCCGAGAGAGCGTGCCGGCTCCCTCGCCGTGGAGGAAGAGGCGGGCGACGTAGGCCGTGCGACCGTCCTTGGGCCGGTAGAGGATCGCCAGGTCGTCGCCGCCGTCCGCGCCGCAGACGCAAGCGGCGGCATCGAGCAGCACGGCGGGGATCCGGGCCGGCACGACGAACCCCCGCGCGAGGGTCCCGTCGCCGCGTCCGGAGAGCACGACGACCTGATTCGACGCGGCCACGACCACGGCGACGTCCAAGCCGCGCTCGCCGTCGAACGCGGCGCAGGCCACGGCGATGCCGCCCCGACGCGTGTCGGG
>JAUXCH010000750.1 GCA_030618975.1 Planctomycetia bacterium | reverse complement strand
GCGCCAACCGGCCGCGTCTACGGCGGACAGGACTACCTCCTGGCCTACTGGCTCGGACGCTACCTCGACCTGGTGCCGAAACGCTAAGAGAGTACGGAGTCATACGGAGTACGAGAGTACGGGGAGTACGGAGTCAGGACCAAACGAGAAGGCTTCTATCAGCCGTGGCGCCGCAGGCGCCTGCGGATAGAAGTTGTTGAATGAAGCCGAGACGAGCTCCCCGGAGCTATGGGGATCCTATCTCAGCCGTCGGATCGGTTGCCGGCGGTGGCGGCGGGATAGGTGGGCTACGCAGTCGAAAGTGGGCATCGGGGCTTCGGTGGCTCCACGGGTTCCGGGCTTTGCGGCAGTGGTGGCGGTGGTCGATCCGTGGTCGTTTTGCCCTGGGGGCAGACCGTCCCCAGCCCCAGCGGCCCGTGTCGATGACCTGGGGTAGTTCGCGCCCTGGTGTTGCTCGTGGTTCATGAAGAGTCGATCTTGCGTTGCTCTTCGAACTGCCGCGCGATGGCTTCGCATGCCGACAGCCGCTCGCTCCTGACCATGTGCCCCTTCTTGCACCTCGGGCACAAGCGTTCTTCGCCCTCGGCGGCCTCCTCGCGGACCTCGGCCTTCCACTCGGGTGTCGTCGTCTGTCCCAGGAGGTAGCGGCACCGCTCGAGCTTGGCCGCTCGGTTGCGATTGGCGAGGAGGCCGTAGTGCCGGATGCGGGTGAAGCCCTTCGGGAGTACGTGCAGCAAGAAGCGACGGAGGAACTCGACGGCATCGAGCGTCATGGTGCGCTGGCGCTGGCCGCGGGCGTAGTCCTTGTAGGAGAAGGTGACCTGACCATCCTCCATCGCGAGCAGCCGGTGGTTGGAGATAGCCACGCGGTGCGTGTAGCGAGCGAGATACTTCAGCACCTGCGCGGGGCCGCCGAAGGGAGGCTTGGCATACACGACCCAGTCCTTCTCGTAGAGCGATCGGAGCCGCGCGGCAAAGGCAGCGCCGTCGTGCAGGTGGTCCAGCGCCCCCTGGAAGGACAGCTTGCCGTCTTCATGTGCGCGCTTCAGCAGCTCGAGGAACTTCCCACGGAAGACCCGGCCGAGCACCTTCACGGGCAGGAAGAAGCCCGGCGCGCAGGAGATCCACCGCGTACCATCGGGAGAGAGCCCACCACCCGGCACGACACAGTGGACGTGCGGGTGGTGGTGCAGGGTCTGGCCCCAGGTGTGGAGCACGGACAAGAAGCCGATCTCGGCGCCCAGGTGCCGGGGATCCGCGGCGATGTCCCGGAGGGTCTCGGCCGAGGCAGCGAAGAGGATGCCGTAGACCGCCTTCTTGTTCTGCAGGGCGATCCGGGCGACCTCCTCGGGAACGGTGAAGACCACGTGGAAGTAATCCACGGGCAAGAGATCGGCCTGCCGCGCGTCGAGCCAATCGGCCCTTGCCTGTGCCTGGCACTTCGGACAGTGCCGATCCCTGCAGGAGTTATAAGCGATGCGTTCATGGCCGCACCGATCGCAACGCTCGACGTGTCCGCCGAGCTCGGAAGTGCGGCAGGTTGCCAGGCGACGGAGAATGCGCTTCTTGGCCGACGACAGACGATCCCCAAGGGCCTCAACGAGGGCCCTGCCATGGGTACGGATGATGTCGGCCACCTCCAGGAGTGGCCGCGACACGGTGCCAGCTACTCGAGATCGTCGAGTAGATCGAGCGGCGACCGGGCGTCGCGGATCCTGGCCGCGGAGACGTGCAGGTAGATCGAGGTCGTCCTGAGGCTGTTGTGGCCGAGGATCATCTGGAGTGTCCGCAGGTCGGTGCCTGCCTCCAGGTGGTGGGTGGCGAAGCAGTGCCGCAACGTGTGCATCGTCACGCTCTTGGCCAGCCGCGCCTTGGCGCGAGCGTTCGTGCAGATCTTGCTGAGGGTTCGCGGCCTCATCGGCTCGCTTCCTCCTTGCCCAGGGAAGAGGTAGTCCACCGGCCGATACTCCAGCCAGCAGACCCGCAGAGCCTTCAGAAGCGCGGACGGGAGCGGGACGTAGCGGTCCTTCCGGCCCTTGCCGCTGCACACGCGTACGACCATACGGCGACTGTCGATGTCACGGACCCGCAGGTTCAAGACCTCCGAGCGACGCAGGCCGCAGCCGTACGCAGCCATGAGCATCGTGCGGTGCCTCCGGTTCTCGAGGGCCCGCAGAAGGCGAGCAACCTCCTTGCGCGAGAGGACGACCGGGAGCGTCTTCTCCCGCTTGGCGTACGGGATGTGCTGGATCACCCACTCCTTGCCCAGCGTCGTCCGGTAGAGGAACCTCAGGGCGCAAACCGTCTGGTTGAGAACTGTCCACGAGACTTTCCGTTTCTCCACCAGGTGGACCTGGTAGGTGCGGATGTCCTCGGGGCCGAGGTGCTCGGGGGACTGGCCGAAGAACCGAGCGAACCGCGCGACCAGATCGATGTAGATCTTGATCGTGGTGGCCGCGTAGTTGCGGATCCGGAGATCTTGGGTCATCCTGGTGCGTAGAGGCGTCATGCTTCCACTCCTTTCGAGGGTGAGGATGGTGAGAGATCCCCAGCTTCTCGAAAGGAGTCGTTGTTTCGAAGCCCCAATCTCAGGCGACCCACGAATCCCGGCAACTGGAGCCACCCCTGCTCGCGGCCCCCGACGTCGCAGACCGTGGTGGAGGCCAGCTGTCCGGCGGCTGGGCTACCGCGAAGCGGTTTCGTTCAACTGGCGAGATAGCCCCCCTATCTCAACCGTTTGGTACCGGGCAAGCCTCACGTGAAAAGGGCGCGACGGGGTCAGGCGTGCCCGGTACCAAGTG
>JAUXCH010000893.1 GCA_030618975.1 Planctomycetia bacterium | reverse complement strand
CTTGGCCTCCGACTTCTTCATCCGCTCCCACAGCCAGGGCAGGTAGAGGAGGAGCGGCGACGCGATGGCGACCGTCGAGTAGGTTCCGACGAGCGAACCGACGATCAGGATGAAGGCGAAGCCCTCGAGGACGTTGCGCTGCCCGACGTTGAAGGCGAAGAGCGCCACGCACACCAGGAGGAAGGTCGCCGACGTCTTGATCGTGCGTGCCAGCGTCTGGTTGATCGAGAGGTCGATCATCCCGGGCGTGATGACGCGCTTCTTGCCGCGGTTCTCACGAATGCGGTCGAACACGACGACCGTGTCGTTCACCGAATAGCCGACCAGCGTCAGGAACGCGGCCACCATCGGCAGGTTGATCTTGGCGTCCACGAGCCCGAACAGGTTCGCCAGGGCGACGATGCCGAGCGTGATGGCCACGTCGTGGAAGAGGCAGAGCACTGCGGCAAAGCCCATCGCCCGGCTCGAGAACCTGAACGCGACGTAGAGGATGATGCCGATCATCGACAGGGCGAGGGCGAGCATCGCGTCGTTCTTCAGTCGGTGCGCCACGCTGGGGCCGATCACGTCGACGGACGGGAAGGGCTCGCTGAGACTCACGTTCTGCGCCTGGGCGTCGTCGACACCGCCGTTCGTCAGGGACTTCTTGAAACTCTTGCCGTTCAGGAACTCCTGGAGCGTGTAGTGGAGCTGCTCCGAATCGCGCTCGACGATCTCCTCGGAGGCGGCGTTCTGGGACTTCATCCAGATGTTCCACCCGTGCAGCACGGTGTGATCCCCTGCGATGGGGCGCACGAGCACGGTGCGCTCGAGAAGGGACGCGGGGTTGCGCTCGCGCTCGCTCCCGCGCATCGTCCAGTAGGGCATGTCGTCGGTGAGCGCGAGGCGCAGGTTCTCCGCGGTGATGACGGCGTCCGGATCCACGAAGGTGGCGCTGAACGCCATGCCGCCGTCCACGGATCTCAGGTCCTCGTCGGCGTTCTCGGGCGCCGTGTACTCTCGAGGGAAGCCCTCCATCCAGTCGGGACGGAGGCGACCCTCGAGGACCTTCTTCACGTAGCCCTCGAAGGCCTCGGACTGCACCTTCAGCGACAGGCGGTCCTTCTCCGGAACGCCCTCCTGTTCGAGGCCACGCTGGATGGTGATCTCGACGCCTTCGCCGGGTTTGCCCACTGCGACGACCTCGGCGGTCGGGTACGGGCCGACCTGCACCGTGTGCTCGACCCGCACGAGCTCGTTGTCCTGCTCCTTGTCGTAGTCCTCCGTGACCACGTGGATCTCGTGCGTGGCGGTCTGCAGGGTGGGCTTCACGTCGTCCACGGTCGTGGGCGTCTCGAACCGGGTCAGCTTGATGCCGCCCGTGAAGTCGACGTCGTAGAGCTTGTAGGGGTCTTCGGTCGCGAACACGAGGAGCCCGAACACGACACCGGCCGCTGAGATGGGGGTGAAGAAGCGCCGCAGGGCGATCCAGGAGATCTTGGGGGGCGTCCCCGTCCCCAGCATGTGGATCTCGGTGAACAGGCCGCGGCGCATCAGCCACTCGTTCAGCGTGCGGGTTACGAAGATCGCGGTGAACATCGACACCAGGAGGCCGATGGCGAGGGTGATCGCGAAGCCGCGCACCGGACCGGAGCCGTAGTAGTAGAGGAAGATGGCGGTGATGAGGCTCGTCACGTTGGCGTCGACGATGGTCGTCAGCGCACGGTCGTAGCCCTCGGACACGGCGCGTTGAAGCGACCGCCCCGCCTTGCGCTCCTCGCGGATGCGCTCGCAGATGAGGATGTTGGCGTCGACCGCCATACCCAGCGTCAGCACGATGCCCGCGATGCCGGGCAGGGTCAGGACGGCCTGGAAGAAGGCGAGCGTGCCCATGAGCAGCACCAGGTTCAGGAGCAGCGCCACGTTCGCGACGAGGCCCTGCCCCCGGTAGAAGACGATCATGAACACCAGCACGAGCCCGAACGCGACGAGGACGGACAGGATGCCGCGTTGCTTCGACTCGCCGGCGAGCCGCGCGCCGATCTTGTTCACGGATTCGAGCGTCGGGCGCACCTTCAGCGAGCCGGTCTGGAGGACCGTGGTGAGCTCGTCGGCCTCTTTCTTGAGCTCCGAGAACGACCCGGTGCCGAGCGTGATCTGGACGCTGTCGTTCAACTGGCTGTTGATG
>JAUXCH010000380.1 GCA_030618975.1 Planctomycetia bacterium | reverse complement strand
TTCGCCTTGGAGGAGAACACCAGCCAGCGGCTGTTCGGAGAGAAGCTGTGCCACGAGTTCATGCGTGAGGTGTTGCAGCGCATCTCGCGCGGCTCGCCGCCGTTTGCGGGGACGATCCAGAGTCGGCCGTCCGGCCGCATGAGCTGGCCGTTCCTGCACTTCGTGTAGACGAGCCACTTCCCGTCCGGCGACACCTTGGGGAACGTGTTGCTCATGCCGTTCTCGGACGCGCCTTCGATGGGCACCGGCGTCCCGCCCCTTCCCTCGTCGAAGTCGATGCGGTACAGGTCGTAGCGCATGTTCGGCTCGTTCGGGTCGTTGGCGCGCATGGCCATCTCCTGGCCGGGCTGGTAGGCGTCGAACGCCTTCGCGCGCGAGAAGACCAGGGACCTGCCGTCGGGGAACCAGGCGGGAGAGCACTGGACGTAGTCGGTGTCGTCCGCACCGGGCAGGGCCTTCATCTCGCCGGTCTCCCTCGAGTACCACGCGAGGATTCCCCGCGTGGGATAGAAGACCTGGAGGAATCGGTAGTCCCTGAAGTTCGCGACGTACACGGACTCGTTGAGCGTCGTGAGCGCGTACCGGCCGTCGGGGCTGATGCGCGAGAGGAAGCCGATCGTCTTGTGCCCCTCCGGCTTGTCCTCGTAGGAGTTCCACGTGATCACGTCGTCGTCGTCGATCACCGTCCTCTTCTCGATGGACGTGATCGCGTACGCGCCCTTGTCGCCCTGCGGCCCGTCGACGTCCATGCCCAGGGTCTTGCCGTCGAGCGAGAAGGAGTGGCAGTTCGCGCAGGACGGCATGCCGCTGAGCACGAGTTTGCTGCGGGGTCTCGCGATGTCGCGCAGCCTCCATCCGATCATCGGTACGGCGCCCTTGTCGAGCGGCTGGATGAGTCCCGACTCGTTCGGGGCGGGCATCAGCGGCACGTCGCGATAGAAGATGGGCGCACCCACCGGATCCTCGGACGTCGAGAGCTGCATGCTGCCGACGGACAGGGGCGTGCCGGGGTCGTCGCTCGCGAACCCGACGAGGGTCAGCGTCGCGGGGCGCTCGACCGTGCGGCGCTTCAGCTCCTCCCACGTGGCCTCGGCGACCTCCCAGTGGCGTGCCGAGCGCTGGTACGGCGTGCCCTTGTAGAGCGCGTTCGTCGTGCTGAGCGCCTCGGGATCGATCGTGCCCAGCGAGTGCGGAGCGCCTCGCACCAGCGCCCGCAACGGGGCCGCGCCGTCCGCGAACGCCACCTCGACGAACCACGCGTCGGCATTGCTGGTGTCGTGCCAGAGAACCGTGGGGGGGACGATCTCGGGCGGGAAGACGGACCCGTCGAGCGGGTAGTCGATCCTCACCGGGAGCCTGACGTTCGCCCGGTCGGCCGCCGCCAGGTGCCGGATCACGGGGGCGAGCTTCTCGTCCGCGTCCGCGAGGACCACCTCGTCCTGCTCCGCCAGCTGCGCGAGCAGGCCCGGGCCGTCCACCGTGATGGGCGGCAACGTCTCCTCGCTTCCGCAGCCCGGGCAGAGGAGGGCGGCGAGGAGGAGGAGGCAGATTCCGAGGATCCCGCCCTGTGACTCGATGTGCATGGGGTGACTCCGTCGTAGCCGGCCAGTGTAGCCGTCGTGGGTGCCCGGCGCCGTCAGGGGGCTCGCCTGGCCGGCTGCCTGTGGGGGTGCTCCTCTTCGTAGCCCGCGAGGCGCGCCTCGAGTCCCGGTGCCACCCGCCCCCCCTTCGACCTCGCGAGCTCCAGGGCACGGCGCGCCGACGCGACCGCTTCTTCGAAGCGCCCGCTCTCGGCGTACGCCGCGGCGAGGATGTCGAGCGTTCTCGCCTCCTCGCTGTCGGACGCGTCGCGCGCCTTCTCGGCGAGCACGACGGCTTTCGTCCCGCTTCGCAGGGCGTCGTCCGGGAGCGTGGCGAGGTGCCACGCGAGACCGAGGAGGGAGTCCTCGTCGTCCGGCGCGAGCGCCACCGCCTGCTCGAGGTGCTCGAGGGCCTGGACGACGTCGCCGCGCCGCATCCGAACCGTGGCCAGGCTGCGGTGGACGCCCGCGTCCTGCTCGTCGAGTGCGAGCGCCTTCTCGTACTGCTCGAGCGCGCCGGTCAAGTCGCCGAGCCCCAGCAGCGCGAAGCCGAGGTTCTTGTGGGCCGGGATGTGGTCCGGATCGAGCCGGACGGCGGCGCGGTACTCCCGGATCGCGTCGGTCGGCCGACCTGCCCGCCCCAGGAGGAACCCGTAGTCGTTCCGATAGTCCGCGCGGCCGGGATCCAGGCGCGCGGCCTCCGCGAGGGCGGAGAGCGCCGCGCGGGGGGCGCCGCTGTGGAAGAGGGCCAGGCCCAGGTTGTGCCTCGCCGGGGCGTTGAGGAAATCGAGCTCGACGGCGCGACGGAAGAGGGCCAGGGCTCGCTCCCCCGCCCCCTGCCGCCCCAGCGCCAGGCCCAGGTTGTTGTGCGCCTCCGAGGAGAGCGGGGCCACGCGCACGGCCTCCTCGAGCCGTTGCCGCGCCTCCGCCACCCGGTCCAGCTCGAGCAGCGTGAAGCCGAGGGTGACGAGGGCACGGCTGAACCCGGGCTCCTCCTCCAGTGCGGCCTCGAACGCGGCGACCGCGTCCTCGTAACGCGCCTGCCGCACGTGCTCCATGCCCGTCTGGAACCTGCGGTGGTGCTCCACGGCGGGCACGTCGATCGCGTCGAAGTCCGCGTAGCGCCGGTTCACGAATTCCGGGATGTTCACGGCCCGGTTCGCCGCCGTGCTGTTCGGGATCAGGATCGCCGGGGTGTCGTTCCCCTCCTCGTCGATGTGGGTGAGGAACATCTGGGTGTAGGGCGTGTTCACCTTGGAGGAGAACACCATCCAGCGGCCGTTCGGCGAGAAGCTGTGCCACGAGTTCATGCGTGAGGTGTTGCAGCGCATCTCGCGCGCCTCGCCGCCGTGTGCGGGAACGATCCAGAGTCGGCCGTCCGGGCGCATCAGCTGGCCGTTGGCGCACTTCGTGAACACGATCCACTTCCCGTCGGGCGACACCTTCGGGAAGGTGTTGCTCATGCCGTTCTCGGAGGCGCCCTCGATGCGGACCGGCGTGCCGCCCTGCCCCCCGTCGAACGGCATTCGGTAGAGGTCGTACCGGATCTCGGTCTCGTTCGGATCGCCCGCGTAGGCGGCGAGCGGGCGACCCGGGTCGTACGGGTCGCGTGCGGGGGCCCGCGCGAAGACGATCTGCGTGCCGTCGGGGAACCACGCGGGGTCGCACTGCACGGAGTCCGTGTCGTCGGCGCCCGGGAGTGCCTGCATCTCCCCGGTCTCCTTCGACGTCCAGGCGAGAATGCCCCGGGTGGGATAGAACACCTGCAGGAACTTGTAGTTGGTGAAGTTCGAGACGTAGAGCGATTCGTTCAGGGTGGTCAGCGCGAAGCGGCCGTCGGGGGAGATCCGGGACAGGAAGCCGATCGTCTTGTGGCCCGCGGGCTTGTCCTCGAAGGAGTTCCAGGTGATCACCTCGTCCTTGCCGATGACGGTGAGGCGGTCGAGCTTCGCGATCGCGTAGGCCCCCTTGTCGCCCTGGGGGCCGTCGACGTCCATGCCGAGCGTCTCCCCGTCGAGCGAGAACGAGTGGCAGTTGGCGCACGACGGCATCCCGGTCAGGATCACCTTGCTCTCGGGCCGCGTGACGTCGCGCAGGCGCCACGCGATCAGCGGGATGGCTTCCTTGGCGAGCGGCTTGATGACACCGGCTTCCCCGCGGTTCGGCATCAGCGGGACGTCCCGGTAGAAGATCGGCGCGCCCACCGGGTCCTTCGACGTGCGGATCGCGACCCCGCCGCGCGAGAGAGGCGTGGCCGCCCTGTCCTGCCCGATCCCCTCGATCACGAGGCGCGCCGGCGTATCCACCGAGTGCTGCTGGATTCGGGACCAGGTCGCGGCGTCCGGGGTCCAGCTGCGCGCCGAACGCTGGTAGGAGGTCCCCTCGTAGATCTCGTTGGTCGGTCCGAGCGCCCGCTCGTCGGTTCTCCCCGTCGGCTGCGGCGGGCCCTCGGACACGACGCGGATCGGCGCCTCCCCGTCGGCGAAGACGACCTCGATGCGCCAGGCCTCGACGCCCGCGGCCCCGTCGTGCCAGAGGAGGGTGGGGGGGACGAAGCCCGGCGGGAACACGGCCCCGTCGAGGGGCTGGTCGACGGTCAGGGCCGCGGGCCCCGCGGCGGGTGCAGGCCTCTCGGCCGCCGGGCCGCGCGTGGGGGAGGGCTCCGCGTCCTCGCCGCAGCCCGCGGCCAGGGCGAGGATCAGCAGCAGGGCGAGGCGGGCCGGTCCACGAGGCATGGGGTAGGGTCTCCGGAAGACGAACAGCGTACCCGCGCGCCCCGCTACCCAACCGGATCGAGGCATGACCGAGTCCCCTCCGAGCCCCGCGGAACACGCCAAGGCCCTGATGGAACGCGGTCAGGCGCTGGCCCACACCGGCCGCTACGACGAGTCGGAAGCGCTCCTGCGCCAGGCCCTCGCCTCCGTCCGCGGCACGGGCACCGATGTCGAGTGCCACGCCTGCGGGAACCTCGGCGTCCTCTTCGCGCTCCAGGAGCGGCGCTTCGAGGCGATCCTCCTGTTCCGCCGCGGCCTGGCCGTGGCCCGCGCGCTGGGCCACGCGCGGCTCCAGGCCCTCCATCTCTCCAACCTCGCCAGCGAGTTCGCTGCCCTCGACGTCTGGTCGCACGCCCAGGACGCGCTCGACGAGCTCGACCGTCTCGCGGCAGGCCAGGCCTCCGAGGAGCGTGCCTCCCTCCTCGAGCTCGCCCTCTGGCCCCGCGCGTGGAGGGCGATCCGGGACGGCGATCTCGTCGAGGCCCGGTCCGTGGCCGGGGCGTACCGGGCGTTTCTCGCGGACCGGGAGGACCCGTTGGCGCGCGTGACCCTCCTGGCGCTGGAGGTCACCCTCCTCCGCAAGGAGGGCCGCGCCGAGGAGGCGCTTGCCCTGGTCGACGGGTGGGCAGGCGACGCGCCCACCCTGGAGAGTGCGTACGTCCGCATCCTCCGCCTCGAGTGCCTGGATGCGTTGGAGCGCCACGAGGCAGCGCGCGCGGAGGCGCGCGGCCTCCTCGCGGGATTCGAGTCGGGCGGCGCGCGGCCGGGCCGGGGCGACCTCGACATCGAGATGGCGACGGACGTCGCGCGGTGCCTCGCGCGCGACCCCGCGAGCGCAGGGCTCGCACGCCGCGCCTACGACGTGGCGGCCGCGGTGACGCTGTCGCGCATCGCCGAGCTCGACGCCCTGACGCGGAAGGTCCCCGAGCTCGCGTCCCTCGACGACGACGACCGGGCGTGGATCCGGGATCTCGAAGCGCATTACCGCAAGGAGCAGGGCACGCTGCTCGAGCACGTGGCCGCGCTGTTGCGCAGCGGTCGCGACGACGACGCCGCCTTCCTCTACACGGGGGGCCACGATCGCTCGCTCGTTCGTCTCTGCGCCTGGTGCAAGCGGGTCAGCACGCGCAAG
>JAUXCH010000021.1 GCA_030618975.1 Planctomycetia bacterium | reverse complement strand
CTCGTCGTCGTCCTCCCGCCCACGGGCGAGCAGACGCCGGAGGATCTCCTCGTCATCGAGCTGGAGGTGGACGACGTGCTCGATGGCGTCCTCGCCGAACTTCTGCCCGAGCGCCTCGGCTTGACTCACGTTTCGGGGGAAGCCGTCCAGGAGGAAACCCGTATCGGGCCCCGCCCCGTCGAAGCGCTCGGCAAGGAGAGCCAGGACGAGCGCGTCGGGGACGAGCTCACCGCGGTCCATGGCGCCCTTCGCCTGGAGGCCCAGCTCCGTGCCGGCCGAGACGGCCGTCCGCAGCAGATCGCCGGTACTGAGGTGCACCAGGTCGTTGGCTGCTGCGAGCAACTCGGCCTGGGTTCCCTTGCCGGCGCCTGGCGGACCTAGGAGGATCACGTGCATCGGATCACCTCTTCCTCAGCAGGCGACCGGCGCTTCCGCCACCCATGAAGCCGTCGTAGCTGCGCATGAGGAGGGCGCTGTTCAGCTTGTCGACCATGTCCAGGGCAACGCTGACGACGATGAGGATCGAGGTGCCGCCCAGGAAGTAGTAGATCTGCGGGGTGACCTCGGAGGAAAGGCTCGAGGCAATCCACTGCGGAATGACTGCGATCGCGGACAGGAACGTGGCGTCCGCGAGACTGATCCGGCCCATGACCTTCTGGAGGAACTCGGCCGTCTTCTTGCCGGGACGGATGCCGGGCACGAAGGAGCCGTACTCCTTCATGTTCTTGGACATCTCCACCGGATTGAACATCAGGGAGGTCCAGAAGAAGGTGAAGAAGAAGATCAGCGCGCTGTTGAAGATCACGTAGAACCAGCCGCCCGGAGTCATGGCGTTCTGGAGCGCCTCCCAGCCCGTGGCCTGCCCGATGAGCATCGGGAAGGAGAGGAGGGCGGAGGCGAAGATCACGGGCATGACGCCGGACTGGTTCACCTTGATCGGCAGGAAGTGGCGCTGCCCTCCGTATACCCGTCGGCCGCGCGTGAGCTTGGCGTACTGCACCGGAATTTTTCGCATGCCCTTCGTGATGTAGACGACGCAGACGACGATCACGAAGAAGAGCACGAGGAGGACGAAGGGAAGGAACATCGTCTTCGTCTGGCCCATCAGGTCGACGACCGCGTTCGGAACGCGTGCGATGATCCCGGCCATGATCAGGATCGAGATGCCGTTCCCGACGCCGTGCTCGGTGATCTGCTCGCCGACCCACATGAGGAGCACACAGCCGGCCGTCAACGAGAGGACGGCAGCAAGCGCCATCCAGAAGCCGCCCGGGAGCATCGGGCCGTCCATGATGACGCCCGGCTTCGTGTAGACGTTGTTGACGACGATCACGGCCTGCAGCATCGCAATCGGGACCGTAGCCCAGCGGGTCCACTGGTTGATCTTGCGCTGACCGGCCGCACCTTCCTTCGCGATGGCCTCCAGCGTAGGAACGACCTTCGTGAGGAGGCTGAAAATGATGCTCGAACTGATATAGGGCATGATGCCCAGACCGAACAGCGCGAACGAGTAGATGCCGCCGCCGGAGATCATGCTGTAGAGCGCGGCGAAGGTACCTTCCTCCGCTCCCCCGGCCTGCTTCACCCCCTCGAGGTCGATGCCCGGGAGCGGGATGTTCCACCCGATCCGGTACAGGAGGAGGAAGCCCGCCGTGATGAGGAGCTTCGACCGGATCTCGGGGACCCGGAAGACGTTGAAGAATCCCCCGATCACGACTCGCCTCGGGCGTTAGCGGCGGGCCGCTGCTTCTTGACTCCTCGCGGACGGGGCGCGGGCCGGGTGCGGAGGATCGACACGGAGCCGGAGGCCGCTTCGATCTTTCGACGGGCACCCTCGCTGACGGCGTGAGCGCTCACGGTCAGGGCCTTGGTGACCTCGCCCCACCCGAGAATCTTGAGGAACTTGGCCTTCTTGGGCGCGAGACCGACGGCCTTGAGGGCCTCGAGGTCCACGGCGGCGCCAGCCTCGCAGCGGTGCTCGAGGTCGCCGACGTTGACGACGTGGTAGCGGAGCTTGAAGGGCGAGTTCGAGAAGCCCTTCTTCGGCAGGCGGCGGTAGATCGGCATCTGTCCGCCTTCGAAGTGGAGGCGGATGACGTTTCCGGAGCGCTGGCCCTGACCCTTGTGTCCGCGGCCCGCGGTAGTCCCCCACCCCGACCCTTGACCGCGTCCGACGCGGTGGCGCTTCTTGCGGGCAACCTTGATCTTGCGGACGTCCTGGAGATCCATCAGATCTGCACTCCCCGGAGGGCCGCCACGTCGCTCTTCGTGCGCATGGAGACGAGCCCTTCGAACGTGGCCTTTGCCAGATTCATGGGGTTCTTGCTGCCCAGCGCCTTGGTGAGGGCGTCTCGGACGCCCGCGGCCTCGAGCACGGCACGAACCGCTGCCCCGGCCAGGAGGCCCGTTCCCGGCGCGGCCGGGAGGAGCTTCACCCTGCTGGAGCGGAACTCCGCGACGGTGGCATGCGGGAAGGTGGTGCCGACGAGCGAGACACGCACGAGGTGCTTCCTCGCATCAGCCACGGCCTTCTCGACGGCAGGAGGCACCTCGCGAGCCTTGCCGAAGCCGATCCCGACGGTGCCCTTGCCATCGCCAAGGACGACGAGCGCGCTGAAGCCGAATCGGCGCCCGCCCTTCATCACCTTCGCAGACCGGTTGATCTTGATCACCCGGTCGGTGAGGTCCAAGCCCTCCGCGGTTTCCTGGTCGATGTAATCGAGTTCTTGACGCATGCCGGCTCCTAGAACTTCACGCCCGCTGAGCGAACGCCATCGGCGAAGGCCTTGACGCGGCCGTGGTAACGGCAGCGACCACGGTCGAGGCCCACGCGCTCGATCTTCATCTCGAGGGCCTTCTTTCCGAGCGCGTCACCGATGGCCTTCGCCGCCTCCACGTTCCCACCGTTCTCGAGCTTCAACTCGAGCGAGGAAACCGCGCAGAGCGTGCGCCCGGCCTCGTCGTCGACCATCTGGGCGTACATGTGCTTGTTCGTGCGATGCACGCTGACGCGCGGACGCTCGGCCGTGCCGCGCACCCGGCGGCGGACGCGCCAGGCCCGGCGCTGACGCTGCTTGGAAAGTCTCTTCTGCGTACCCACGATAATGCCCGCCTACTTCTCGCCGCCCACGAAGGACTTGCCGGCCTTTCGGATGATCTCCTCGCCGAGGTACCGCACCCCCTTGCCCTTGTAGGGCTCGGGAGGCTGCACGCGGCGAACGGTGGCCGCGAAATGCCCGACCAGCTGCTTGTCGATGCCCGCCACGACGACCAACGTCTGCGTCGGGGTCGTCACGTCGAGCTCCTTGGGGATCTCGAGGTCCACCGGGTGGCTGTAGCCCACCTGGATGCGCAACTTGTTGCCCTGGACCTGGGCCGAGTAGGAGACTCCGACGACCTCGAGACGACGCTCGAATCCCTTCGTCACACCCTCGACCATGTTGTTGCAGAGCGCCCGGTAGAGGCCGTGGAGCGCGCGCGACTGCGCGAGGTCGTCCGGCCGTTCGATCAGGAGCTGGCCGCCGTCGACCTTGCCCCGGAGCCCACCGGTCAACTCCTGCCGGAGCTCGCCCTTCGGGCCCTTGACGGCGACCACGTTGCCTTGGAAGCTCACGGTCACCCCGTCGGGGATCGCTACGGGAATCTTGCCGATGCGAGACATCTCGATCTCTCCGTTGCCTTCGGGGCGGCCTCAGCCGCTACCACACCTCGCAGAGGATCTCGCCCCCCACGCCCTGGTCCCGGGCCTCGCGGTCCGACAGAACACCCTGGGACGTGGTCAGGACGGAGATGCCCAGACCGTTGAGGACGCGCGGGATGTCCCGCACGCCGCTGTATACGCGCCGCCCCGGCTTCGAGACGCGACCGATCCGCTGGATCACGGGCTGGCCGTCCTCGTCGTATCTGAGGAAGATACGCAAGGAGGGATGACCGGTCCGCGCGGTGATGTCGCGGATGTCGCCGACGTAGCCCTCTCGCGAGAGCACTTCGGCGACCGAGCGCTTCACGTGGGAGGCGCCCACCTCGACGAACTGGCGACGCACCTGCAGTCCGTTGCGGATGCGGGTGAGCAGGTCGGCTATGGGATCGCTCATTGACATGACAGGCCCCCTACCACGAAGCCTTCTTGACGCCGGGGATCTCGCCCCGAGCGGCCATCATCCGGAAGCAGATACGGCAGATGCCGAACTTCCGGTACACGGCGCGCGGACGCCCGCAGAACTGGCAGCGGGTGTACGCACGCGTGCTGTACTTCGGCTTGCGCCTCTGCTTTTCAATCAGGCACTTCTTAGCCAACGGTTTCCTCCTCACGACGGAAGGGGAACTTGTACGCCTCCAGGAGTGCCTGGCCTGCGCCGTTCTTGCCGTTTCGGATGGTGATCGCGATGTTCATACCCTGGGGATTGTCGAGCAGGTCCGTACCCACCTCTGGGAACACGGACTGTTCGACGATCCCCATGTTGTAGTTCCCCTGCTTGTCCACATTCCGGGACAGGCCTCGGAAGTCACGGATACGGGGGATGACCACCGAGATCAGACGATCAAGGAACTCGTAAGCGCGGTCGCCGCGCAGGGTAACCATCGCGCCGACAGGCATGCCCTCGCGCAGCTTGAACTGGGCGATGGGCCGCTTCGCGTTGGTCACGACGGAGTGCTGACCCGTGACGCGGTTCAGGATCTCGACCGCGTCCTGGAGCAACTTCTTGTTGTCCTTGGCACCGCCCACACCGCAGGAAGCGGTGATCTTCATCAGGCGCGGCAGTGCCATCGGATTCTGGATCCCGAGGGTCTCGGCCAGCTTGGGCCGGATCTCGGTCTCGTACATGCTGCGGAGACGGGCCATGGTCAGCTCTCCTCCCCACTATCGGCGCCCTTGCGGGCCTTCTTCGGCGCCGCGTCGAGCGTCACCCCGCTCTGCACACTGACGCGCACGCGGCGGCCGTCTTCCTCACGCATGCGGACCCGGGTCGGCTTGTTCGTCTCCGGGTCGATGGGCATGACGTTCGAGGAGTGGATGGCTGCCTCGCAACGGATGCGGCCGCCCTGCGGGCTCTGCTGGCTACGCCGCAAGTGCTTGTAGACGAGGTTCACGCCTTCGACGATGACGCGGTTCTTGTCGGTCAGCACCCGGAGGATGCGTCCGCGCTTTCCGCTGTCGTCGCCGGAGATGACCGTGACCAGGTCGCCTTTTCGTATGCGCCGAGCCATCACACGACCTCCGAAGCGAGGTTCACGATCTTCGTGAAGCCCTTCTTCCGCAGCTCGCGCGCGACGGCACCGAAGACACGCGTGCCCCTCGGACTCTTGTCGTCGCCGATGAGGACCACGGCGTTCGAGTCGAACCGTACGTAGGTGCCGTCCGCCCGACGGAGCGGGTGGCGGGTGCGGACGACGACGCCCTTCACCACGTCACCCGTCTTGATCTGCGACGCCGGCACGGCCTTCTTCACGGAGGCCACGACGATGTCGCCGATGCCGGCGAACCGCCGGTTGCCGCGCCCGATCACCTTGATGGCGTGGACGCGCTTCGCGCCGGAGTTGTCGGCCACGTCGAGCCAGGTTCGCATCTGGATCATGAGGCTGCCCCTTCCCGGGGCTCTTCAGCCTGCGGCTCGGTGGTCGGCTCGCCGCCAGGGACGGCCTCGACGGCCCCTGCGGCAGCCTCAGCGGACACCTCGGCCCCAAGCTCCGGCACGGAAGACCCAAGCTCCGGCACGGAAGACCCAAGCTCCGGCACGGGCTGCTCGGAGGGCGCCGGAGCGGTCGCACTGGCCTCGTCCTCTTCGACGTGGCCACGGACCTTGCGAACGACCCGGAGGAGTCGCCACTGCTTGGTCTTGCTGACCGGACGCATGAACAGGATCTCGACGCGGTCCCCGGCCTCGGCCTCGTTCGCCTCGTCGTGGGCCTTGTAGACCGTGGCGCGGCGCACGTACTTGCCGTATCGGGGATGCTTCACCATCCGCTCTTCACGAACGGTGATGGTCTTGTCCATCTTGTCCGAGACGACGGTCCCTACGACCGTCTTCTTCGGGGCTCGTTCCTTCGCCATGGCTACTTGGCCCCCGGCGCGGACTCTTTGCCGAGCTCACGCGCTCTAAGGATCGTCTTGATGCGGGCGATGTCGCGGCGATGCTTGCTGATCAGGCCGCGGTCGACCTTCTCTTCGCTCTGCCCGTGAAAGCGTTGCCGGAAGATCCCCTCCTTCAACCGGGTGACCTCCTGTCGAAGATCGGCGTCATCGCGCCGCCGGATGTCTCTGGGCCTCATGGTCAGCCCCTCCGCTTCACGAAACGCGTCTTGATGGGCATCTTGTGAGCGACCTTGTTCATCGCCTTGCGGGCCTGCTCTTCGGAGATCCCGCCGCCCACTTCGTAGAGGATGGTGCCGGGCCTCACGACGGCTGCCCAGTAGTCGGGCTCGCCCTTGCCGGTACCCATCCGCGTCTCCTCCGGAGTGGAGGTGATGGACTTGTGCGGGAAGATACGGATGTAGACACGAGCCTCATCCGCGCTTCTCACGGCCGCGACACGGCCTGCCTCGATGACGTTCGCACGAATCCACGCGGGCTCGAGAGCCTGGAGGCCGTACTCACCGAAGGCGACGGTGTTGCCGCGCGATGCGTTGCCCTTCACCTTGCCCCGCTGCGTCTTGCGGTGCTTGACTCGCTTCGGCATCAACATGTCAAAGGGCCTCCCTCTGCTGACTCGGGACGGCCTTCGGGAGAGTGCCCAGGTAGATCCAACACTTGACGCCGACGACGCCGTAGGTGGTGCGGGCCACGGCCTCGCCGTAGCTGATGTTCGCCTTGAGCGTCGAGAGCGGGATGGACCCCTTCGCCTGCTTCTCGGAACGGGCGATCTCCTGGCCGCCGAGGCGACCGGCGATGAGGATCTTTACGCCCTTCGCACCGCGCTCCATCGTGTGTTGGATCGCGCGCTTGAGCGTGCGGCGGTAGGCCGCGCGCTTCATGAGCTGCTCGGCCACGTTCTGCGCCACGAGGGTTGCATTGAGCTCGGGGCGCTCGATCGGCACGATGTCGAGACCCACGCGGCGGCCCGTCAGCGCCTCGACGCGCTTCTTCAGGTCCTCGGCCTTGACGCCCTTGCGCCCGATCAGGACACCGGGCTTGGCAGTGTGCACGATCACTCGCAGGGCATCGGCCTTGCGCTCGATCTCGATGCGCGGGATGCCGGCGCCGTAGAACTCCTTGCGGATGAAGGTGCGGATCTCGCGATCCTCCTTGAGGAGTCGAGCGAAATCCTTCTTCGTGGCGTACCAGCGGCTCTCCCAGTCGAGGTAGATCCCCGTGCGGAAGCCGATGGGGTGCGTCTTCTGTCCCACCCTACTTCTCCTCTTCCACCTCGGCCAGCGTGATGCTCAAGTGGCTGGTCCGCTTGCGAATGGGGAACGCGCGCCCCATGGCCCGCGGGCGAAAGCGCACGCGGCCCGACAGGAGCCCGGCGCCGTCGACGCGAGCGTCCACGACGTAGAGGCTGCTCAGGTTGACGTCCAGATCGTTCGACGCGTTCGCGAGGGCCGAGCGGATGACCTTCTTGATCATCGGCGCGGCGCGACGCGGCTCGAACTCGAGGATCTGGAGCGCCTCCTGGGCGTTCTTGCGGCGCACGAGGTCCATGACCAGCCGTGCCTTGTACGGGCTGATGCGAGCGCCGCGGTGCCTTGCGGTGAAGCTCTTCGCCATCGCCGCCTCCTACTTCTTCCCGCTGCCGGAGTGCGAACGGAACAGGCGGGTAGGGGAGAACTCCCCCAGCTTGTGTCCCACCATGTCCTCGGTCACGTACACGCGGACGAAGACCTTCCCGTTGTGCACGAGGAAGGTGTGGCCCACGAACTCCGGGACGATGTCACAGTGCCGCGACCAGGTCTTCAGGGCGTCCTTGCGGTTCGTCTGCTCCATCCTCATGACGCGACCGAACAGACGTTCGTCGACGAACGGGCCTTTCTTGAGACTACGAGCCATCGGCTACCTCCCGACCTGCTTGCCGCGCTTGCGACCGCGGACGATCCAGCGGCTCGAACCCTTGCGCGGCTTGCGGGTGTTCCCACCCTTGGAGAACTTGCCCCACTTGGACCGCGGGTGCCGGCCACCCGACCGGCGTCCCTCGCCACCGCCCATGGGGTGGGCGACGGGATTCATGGCCGACCCGCGGACCCGCGGACGCCGGCCCATGTTGCGCATGCGACCCGCCTTGCCGATCACCACCAGATTGGCGTCGATGTTGCCGACCTGGCCGATCGTCGCACGGCAGTTCACGTGCACGCGGCGCATCTCGCCCGAGGGCAGGATCAGAAGGGCGTACTTGCCCTCCTTGGCGCTGAGCGTGCAGACCGCACCTGCGCCACGGGCCATCTGCGCCCCGCGACCGGGCACCATCTCCACGGCGTGGATCTGGAGACCGGTCGGGATGTTCTTGAGCAGCATGCTGTTGCCGGGCTTCGGCTCGGCTTCGGGGCCGCTCATCACCGTGTGCCCCACATCGACCTTGTGGGTCGCGAGCACGTAGCGCTTCTCTCCGTCGGCATACTGGAGGAGGTGCAGGCGGGCATTCCGGTTCGGGTCGTACTCGAGCGCCACGACCTTGGCGGGGATCCCGTCCTTGTCGCCGCGCTTCCAGTCGATGATGCGGTAGAGACGCTTGTGCCCCCCTCCACGGTGGCGCGCGGTCGTCCGGCCATGGTTGTTCCGGCCGCCCGACTTGCGCAGCCCCACGGTGAGGCGCTTCTCGGGGCGCTTCTTCGTGAGGTCGCTCGTGTCGAGGAACGTGATCGTGCGACGAGCATTCGTAGTGGGTTTTACGCGGCGAATCGGCATGTTGAGGTTCCAGGCAGCTGACGAGGAGGACGGTGGTGCGCTCCTCGGCCTAGTAGAAATCGATCGTGTCGCCTTCCTTGACGCGAATGATGGCCTTCTTCCAGTTTCCGGTGCTACCGAAGTACTTGCCCATGCGCCGGCGCTTGCCGAGATACCGCTGGGTCCGGACGTCGGCGACGCCGACGTTGAACAGGTGCTCCACCGCACGGCGGATCTGGACCTTGTTGGCGGCCTCACGGACCTGAAAGGTGTACGTGTTGGCGCGCTCGGCCTGCGCGATCGTCTTCTCGGTGACGATCGGGCGGAGCACGACTTCCTGGTACGCCAGTTCCTTCACGACGCACTCCCTTGCTCGACCGCGGCACCCGCGTCCGGGCTGCCAGTCTTCTGGCTTGCAGTCTTCTGGCTTGCAGTCTTCTGGCTTGCCGTCTCCAAGCGTGCGGTGAGCATCTCGTATCCCATGTCCAGGAAGACGACCCAGCGATGCGCCACGATGTCGTACGCCGTCACCTCGTCCGCCGGCAGCACGCGCACGCGCGGCAGGTTGCGGACGGAGAGGACGAGGTCCCGGTCGGCGGCTCCGGGCGCCACGATCAGTGCGTTGCCCGCTGCGCCGAGCACCTCGAGCGCGGCCCGGACGGCCCGTGTCGAGGGCTTGCCGCCGGACAGGGCCTCGCCCTCCCAGCGCATCACCTCGCCGTCGCGGAGCTTTCCGGCCATGGCGATCACCAGGGCGCGGCGAAGCGCCTTGCGCGGCATGGAATAGGAGTAGTCACGCGGCTTCGGGCCGTGCGCAACGCCCCCACCCCGCAGGCCGGGCGCCTTGCGGTCGCCCCTGCGTCCGCGGCCGGTGCCCTTCTGGCGGAACATCTTGTGGGTCGTGCCCTTGACCTCCGAACGTGTGAGCGTCGAGGCCGTCCCCACGCGCCGGTTGGCCTCGTACATCAGGACGGCCTCCCGCAACACGACGGGGTTGTGGCGGCCGGCGAACAAGGCGTCGTCGAGCTCCGCGACGCCGACCTTGCCCTTCTGGAGCGATTTGATCTCGAGCATGGTCACACCTTGATCCGGATGTCCACACCGGCCGGAAGATTGAGCTTGGAGATCGCATCGATCGTCTTGGCCGTGGGCTCGGAGATGTAGAGGATCCGTTTGTGCGTGCGGATCTCGAACTGCTCGCGCGACTTCTTGTCGATGTGCGGCGAGCGCAGGACCGTATAGCGCTCGATTCTCGTGGGAAGCGGCACGGGGCCCTGGACGCGAGCTCCGGTGCGCTAGGCCGTGTCGACGAGCTCGAGCGCACTCTTGTCGAGCGCCTCGTGATCGTAGGCTTCCATGCGGATCTTGATGTCTTGATGGATCATGCGGACTCGCCCCCGGCGGTCGGACGCAGAGCGTCCGTGGACGGGTGATTGGACGGGCTCTTGCCTGACGATCCCGAAGGTCTGTCCCTGGAGGGGGACACGCAACGAGATCCCGTGGCGAAGAGCGGAGGATGTTACGCCGACGCCCCGGGCCCGCCAACGGAAGAACCGGAGTTCCCGGGGGGCCTCGGCGTGACGACGGGTCCAGGCGACCGGAACGATCGGTCGCCCTTCGTGGCCCTCCTCCCCCCACTGCGGTGCCCACTGCGGTGCCAGGCACCCCGCAAGGGTCAACGCCCCCCCCCGTTGCTCCCGGCCCCAGCAGGGGGTGAGAGGCGGATTGGGGAGGGATCCTCGACGGCGGAGCGGGAGCGTCGTCCAGGCAGCGCTCGCCCCGCCCAGGGCTACGCCGGATGCGCCCTGGCCCCTGATTCTGGCCGTCTCGCCCCCTCGGCCGACCCGTACGAACTGCCCGGAAGGCTCACGCGTCGGGCAGGGGCTACTCGAAGGAGAGCCTGCGGGCCACGGCGGCCGGCACCTCGCGGAAGCCCGCCGGCTCCATCGAGTAGGAGGCCCGCCCCTGAGACAGGGATCGGACGGTCGTGCTGTAGCCGAACATCTGGACCAGGGCGACGGTACCCCGGATCACGCGGAGCTCCCCGCGCACGTCCTCGCCCTCCACGAGGGCTCCCCGCCGGGCGAGATCCGACTGGATCGGCCCCACGAACTCCGCCGGCGTGGTCACCTCGAAGCGCATGACGGGCTCGAGGATGGCCAGGCCCGCGGCGTCGCAGGCCTCCCGAAACGCCTCGCCGCCCGCGGCGCCGAACGCGATGTCGGTCGAGTCGGTCTCGTGGGTCCGCCCCCCCACCAGGGTCGCCATCACGTCGATGACGGGGAACCCGAGGTCCAGCCCGCCCTGCGCGGCGAAGAGGACCCCCTCCTCCACCGCAGGACGGAACTTCGGATGCACCGATTCGAGGGAATCGTCGATCCGGAATGCGCTCCCGCTGCCCCCCTCGGCCGGCTCCACCCGGATCCGGACCGTGGCCACCTGGTCCTTGCCTTGAATGAGGCGCTGGAAGGTGTGCTCGGCCTCCGCCGGCCCGCGCACCGTCTGACGGTAGGACACGCGGGGCTTGCCCACGTTCGCCTGGACCCTGAAATCCGAGACGAGGCGGTGCTTCAGGACCTCCAGGTGGAGTTCTCCCATCCCCGAGATGATGGTCTGCCCGGTCTCGTCGTGCACCGCGGTGTGAAAGGTCGGGTCCTCCCGCGCCAACCGCGTCAAGGCCTCCTCCAACCTGTCCCGGTCCGCGGCGCTCTTCGGCTCGATCGCCATCGAGATCACCGGCTCGGGAAAGGTGATGGCCTCCAGCGCGATGGGGTGCCCCTTCTCGCAGAGGGTGTCCCCCGTCGCCGTCTGCTTCAGGCCGACCAGCGCCACGATGTCGCCGGCGACGGCCGTCTCCAGCGCTTCCCGGTCGTTCGCGTGCATGCGCAGGATGCGCATGGCGCGCTCGTGTTTCCCGAGGCGGGGATTGTAGAGTCCCTGCCCCTGCTTGATCGTGCCGGAGTAGATGCGCACGAACGTCAGGTCACCGTGCGGGTCCATCGCGATCTTGAAGGCCAGCGCACAGATCGGCGCCTTCGGATCCGGCTTCCGCACCTCGACCCGGTCCCGACGGTCGGGATGGTGACCCTCGATCGGACGCGCCTCGAGCGGACTCGGCAGGTACGCCACCACCGCGTCGAGCAGCGGCTGGATCCCCATGTTCTTCAGCGCTGCGCCGCTCAGGACCGGGAAGACGTCGGCCTTCAAGGTGGCCTCGCGCAGTGCGCGGGCCAGCGTCTTCGCGTCGGGGTCCTCGCCGTCGAGGAACAGGGCGGCGATCTCGTCGGAGAAGTCGGCGAGCGTCTCGACGAGATCCGCGCGACGGACCTCCATTTCCACCTCGAGCACCTCGGGGATGGGCTCTCGCACCACGTCGGATCCCTGGTCGCCGCGGAAGTAGACCGCCTCGCGCCTGACGAGGTCCACGACGCCCGCGAGCGTGTCCGCCGCGCCGATCGGAACCGTGATGGGCGCGATTCGCGCGCCCAGGCGCTCGCGGATGCTGTCGCAGGAGCGGTCGAAGTCCGCCCCGCCGCGGTCCATCTTGTTGACGAAGCACAGGCGCGGGACGGCGTAGTGCTCGGCCTGGTGCCAGACGGTCTCGGACTGGGCCTCCACGCCGCTCACCCCGTCGAACACGACGACCGCCCCGTCGAGGACGCGGAGGCTGCGCTCGACCTCGGCCGTGAAGTCCACGTGCCCGGGGGTGTCGATCAGGTTCAGGTCGTGGTCGATCCACCGGATACGCGTGGCGGCCGCGGTGATCGTGATCCCGCGCTCCTGCTCCTCCGCCATCCAGTCCATCTTCGCGGTCCCGTCGTGGACCTCGCCGATGGCGTGTTCCTTCCCCGTGTAGTAGAGGACCCGCTCCGAGACCGTCGTCTTGCCTGCATCGATGTGGGCGACGATGCCGAAGTTGCGGAGCTTCTGGAGGTTCGGGGTTGGCATGGGCTCTCTCGGGGCGGGGAATCCGGGGAGCATACCGTCCGCAGCCGCCCCCGGCGCCCCCTGGACCGGTGCGCTCTGCGGCGTCGTACGCGGTCCGCGCACGTTTCAGGACGAGGAGACGACGAAGGAGACACCGTGCGCAACCTCGTTCGACACCCGGCCCCTACACGTTGGTGCTCCTCGTCCTGGTGGTCCTCGGGGGCGCCCCGTGGCTCGGCCGCGGCGACTCGAACCCGCCGACGCCCCGCGCCCGACACACCGCTCGACCCTCTTCAGCCGGGCCCGTTCGGCTGGAGGGCGCGGGGCAGCCCCCCCGCCGCCCCCACGGGAGACGAGGTGTCGGCCCGCCTCGCGTCGGGTTCCCGCGATCCGGATCCCACGCCCGCCCGCACTCTCTCCGTTGCGGACACCGTGGTCCGAACCGACGGGGCACCCCTCATGGCGGGAACCCTCGACGTGACGCGCATTCCGAAGGCCCGCGCCGGCGGCTGTGGATCGCAGCGCCGCCGAGGCCGGCTCGATCAGGAGGGTCGCTTCCACTTCGAGGATCTGCCGCCCGGACGCGTCCGCCTGTCCGTGCCCCCATTCCACCGCACGGACGGGCCCTGGGCACCGGACACGGCCGAGGCCGACAGGGCCGCGACCAGCCAGGCGGTCCGTGAACGCAGCCGACGTCTCGGCCTGACGGCACTCGACCCCGGGCCTTCCCGAAAGTCGCGGTTCTCGTCCTGCCCCCGATGCGTGCTCGCCCCGGGCCATCCCGGAGCTTTCGCATTGCGTCCTGACCCGAGGTGCCCTTTGGACGTGGGGGTCTGGGGGGCTCGGCCCCCCAGTCATGCCGTACTACCAGGCGAAGTGGGCGAAGGCCTTGTTGGCCTCGGCCTGCTTGTGCGTGTTCTCCCGCTTGAGCATCGCGTTGCCCTCGCGGTTGTAGGCTGCGACGAACTCCGCGGCGAGGCTCTGGGCGAAAGGACGGCCCTTCTTGGCCCGGACGACCTCGAGGATCCAACGGAACGCGAGGGTGCGCTGGCGCTTGGCGCTCACCTCGACGGGCACCTGGTAGTTCGCGCCGCCGACGCGACGGCTGCGGACCTCGACGAGTGGCTTCATGTTGTCGATGGCCTGCTTCCAGACCTCGAGGGGCTCGCGTTCGGGGACGCGCTGGCGAACCAGATCGAGCGCGTCGTAGAAGAGGCGCTGCGCGGTCGATCGCTTCCCGTCATGCATGATGCATGAGATGAACTTGGCGACATCCTTGTCGCCGAACTCGGGATCGGGCTTCTGCAGGTGCTCGAAACTCTTGTAGTACTTGCCGGCCATCGGTATTCGCCCCCGGGCTACTTGCCCCGCTTCACCCCGTACTTCGAACGCTGCTGGCGACGACCCTCGACACCCGAGGCGTCCAGCGTGCCGCGGATGATGTGGTAGCGGACGCCCGGGAGATCCCGAACGCGGCCACCGCGCACGAGCACGATGCTGTGCTCCTGCAGGTTGTGTCCCTCGCCCGGGATGTAAGCGGTGATCTCGCGGTTGTTCGAGAGCCGCACGCGCGCGATCTTGCGGAGCGCGGAGTTCGGCTTCTTCGGCGTCTGCGTCTTGACGGACAGGCAGACCCCACGCTTCTGAGGGCACTGCTCCAGCACCGGAGCCTTGCTGCGCACCTGCGCCCTCTTCCGGCCATTTCGGACGAGTTGATTGATCGTCGGCATGAATCACCCTGGGACGAAAATGGAGCCCAACAGATTACCCCCCTTTCAGCCCGGTGCCGAAGGGGATTCCGGGGGATGCCCTGCCCCCCGGGAACGGGGAGAACGGCGGGTGGACGGCTCCGGCCTCCCCCGGGTGGAGGCCGGAGCCGCGGGCCGAGGCTCTAGCTGCCGGGCGCAGCGACCTCCTCGGTGGTCGATGAGGCATCGTCCTCGGCGAGGAGGTCCTTCAGCTCCTTGAGCGCCTCGAGATCCTCGGGCATCTCGGCGAACCCGGCCACGCTCTCCTCGAGCGGGATGTTCTTCCGCACGCGGGTGCGGAGGTACGCCTTGTAGCCGGTCCCGGCCGGGATCAGGTGACCGAGGATGACGTTCTCCTTGAGGCCCACGAGGTGGTCCACCCTGCCGGCCAGGGCCGCCTGGGTCAGGACCTTCGTGGTCTCCTGGAAGGAAGCCGCGGAGATGAAGGACTCGCTCTGGAGCGAGGCCTTCGTGATGCCGAGCAACAGGGGCTCGGACCGGGCCGGCTTGCCGCCCGTCTCCATGATCCTCAGGTTCTTGCGGCGGAACTTGAACTTGTCCACCAGCATGCCAGGGAGGAGGTCGGTGTCGCCCGGGTCCTCCACCTTCACCTTGCGGAGCATCTGCGAGATGATGATCTCGTGGTGCTTGTCGTCGATCGTGACGTTCTGGCTCCGGTAGACGTTCTGCACCTCACGGAGCAGGTAGTCCTGCAGGGCCTCGATGCCCGAGATGCGAAGGATGTCGTGGGGCACCAGGGGGCCGTCGACGAGGCTGTCCCCGGCGCGTACCCGGTCGCCCGAGTGGACGCGCAGGTGCTTGCCGTGCGGAACCAGGTGCTCGACGACCTGGCCGCCCTCGGCCTTGACGAGGATCGTGCGCTTGCCGCGACGCTTCTCACCCAGCTCGACGACGCCGTCGATCTCGGCCAGCGTGGCCGGCTCCTTGGGGCGCCGGGCTTCGTAGACCTCGGTAACGCGCGGCAGACCGCCGACGATGTCCTGGGTGCCGGTGACCTCGCGCGGGGTCTTGGCCAGGAGGGTGCCGGGTTGAACCTTGTCGCCCTGGAAGATCTCGAGGTGCGCCTTCTCGGGAATCGGGTAGAGGGCGATGGGCGTTCCCTTTTCGTCTTCGATGACGATCTGGGGATGCAGGTCACCCTTGTGCTCCATGATCACGCGACGCCTCACGCCGGAGCCCGGGTCCATTTCCTCGCGCACCGTCTTGCCGTCGACGATGTCGTCGAAGCGGACGACGCCCCCGCGCTCGGCCAGAACGGGCACGTTGAAGGGGTCCCAGGTGAAGAGCGTCTTCTTCTCCTTGACGACGTCCCCCCCCTTGACCTTGAGCACGCCGCCGAGCGGTACGACGTAGCGGTCGATCTCGCGTTCCTTCTGGTCGAGGAGCAGAAGCTCGCCGTTCCGCGTGATGGAGATCAGGTCGCCGCTGGGACCCACCACCGGGGTCATGTTCACGTACTCGACGCGCCCGGAGTGCGTCGCGTGGATCTCGCTCTCCTCGACGCCGCGGGTCGCGGTACCGCCGATGTGGAACGTCCGCATGGTCAACTGCGTGCCCGGCTCGCCGATCGACTGTGCGGCGATGATGCCGACGGCCAAGCCCTGTTCGACCGCCATGCCGCGCGAGAGGTCCATGCCGTAGCAGCACTGGCAGATGCCGTGGGACGCCTCACAGGTCAGCGGCGAGCGTACGCGGACCTTCTCGTAGCCCATCTCCTCGATCCGGTCGGCGATCTCGTCGGTGATGAGCTCGTTCTCACGGACCACCACCTCGTCGGTGACGACGTCGATGATCGTGTCGCGCGCGCTTCGGCCCCGGATCGCCTGCGCGAGCGAGACCTCCATCTTGTCGCCCTTGTAGACGACGCCCTTCGTGATGCCGTTCATCGTGCCGCAGTCGATCTGCGTGATCACGACGTTCTGCGCCACGTCTGACAGCTTGCGGGTGAGGTACCCGGAGTCGGCCGTCTTGAGTGCGGTATCGGCCAGACCCTTGCGGGCGCCGTGCGTCGAGGAGAAGTACTCGAGCACGTACAGACCTTCGCGGAAGTTCGACTTGATCGGCGTCTCGATGATCCGGCCGGACGGCTTCGCCATGAGACCGCGCATCCCGGCCAGCTGCCGGATCTGCTCGACGGAGCCTCGCGCACCCGACTCCGCCATCGCGAAGATGGGATTGAGGTACGGCTGGTCGTCGCGCTTGTCGTTCTCGAGCGCGCGCATCATCTCGGACCCGACCTCTTCACGGGCACGGGTCCAGGTGTCGATGATCTTCGAGTAGCACTCGCCGCGCGTGATCTCGCCGCGACGGAGGTGACGCTTGATGTCGGTGACCTCGCCCTCGGCGGCGCTGATGATGTCGGACTTCGCCTCCGGCACGACCATGTCGTTCTTGGCGAACGAGAGGCCTCCACGCGTCGCCGACTTGAAGCCGACCTCCTTGATGTCGTCGAGGAGCCGCAGCGTGGCGCCGCGGCCGAGCATCTTGTGACAGTCGCTGATGAGACTGTTCAGCTTCTTCTTGTTCAGCGTGTAGTTGTAGAACGGCATGCCCGTCGGCAGGATGTCGTTGAACAGCACGCGGCCGACGGTCGTGGTGATCGTCGACGCGGGCTCGCGCCGACCGGGCTGGATCGAGACCTCGCTACCCGGCTCCAGGGCCAGGTTGACGTGGTCGTGGATCGCGTACTTGTGCTCGCTGTAGCCGAGGAAGACCTCGTTCGCGTGCGCGCACGACGGGATCCTCGTCTGCTGCGAGGTATGCTCGGTCGTCAGGTAGTAGATACCCAGGACGATGTCCTGCGAGGGGCCGATGACCGGGCCGCCGTGCGCGGGCGAGAAGATGTTGTTCGTGGCGAGCATGAGCGTGGTCGCCTCGACCTGCGCCTCGTAGGAGAGCGGCAGGTGGACGGCCATCTGGTCACCGTCGAAGTCGGCGTTAAAACCGCGGCATGCCAGTGGG